>JAGXSK010000183.1 GCA_018333845.1 Clostridia bacterium
GGTCAGAGTGTAAAAGCAATCCTCGGCTTGGCCGACGCCTTTCAATGGCCATCTTTAAAGCTTTGATAACTAAATCTTGAGTTAATCGATCACCCATAGCCCATCCAACTATTTTACGGGAATACAGGTCCATAATTGTTGCTAAGTAAAGCCAGCCCTCCCGGGTGCGAATGTATGTAATATCGGATACCCAGCACTGATTGGGCCCTAATGCAGTAAAGTTTCTTTGCAGGTGGTTCTCTGCGACCGGGAAATTATGGTCGGAGTCGGTGGTCGCCTTGAACTATATGCCAAGGGTCATTAAAGGGATGTAGACGATGCTGATGCCCATTAGCCCCAAGCCATGGCCGTAGAACAGCCAAGCTAGTACTATGCACTGCACCAAGTAATTAGTTAGCGCCATACGCCCGAGAGCCGCAAAGCCCGCAAAAAGCCAAGACAGTGCTCCTCTGTGCCACAGCAAAATAATACCACTTACGTAGAACAGCGAGAGAAATGGCGTGCTCACTTCACGCAGAAAGACGGCGGCCGTACCGCTGATTACAGGGGTGAGATAACCCTCGAACCAACCAAGCTGCAGGCCAACGTGGGCCACCGAAAGTAGAGCACCTACACCACCGCCTACGTACATGGCTTTGCGTATCTGCGGCAGATGCTCCTTTATGCGCTGAAAAACGCCAAGCTTGCCGACGTATAGACCGATGAGGAAGAGTCCTAGTATGCGCGGGATCATGACAATGGCGTTTATCAGGACTAGGGGCAACTCGTTAAGCAGGCGATAACCTACTACCTGCCAGTACGAACCCTGCGTATACACGGTGCGTATTTCATTCAATCTAGCCTCGAACGCTGCTTCCATGGCCACAACATCTGCGGGCGCTAGACCATCTAAGGTGGCGTTCGTGAACGTGGGCAGTGCAAAAATTAAGTAAATGGAACACGCGACGATGACAAATGACAAAAGCATTAAACCTACCGCCCAAGCACGTAGGCGAGGTAACTTTGTTTCTCTAAAGAGTAGTAGCAAAAAACCGATAAGCGCATAGCTGGCTAGCACATCGCCCCACCACACAAAGATAATATGCAGTACGCCGATGCCAAGTAACACCCATAGGCGCGACACAAACAAGCGGCGATTCTCTGTGCTTTGCCCTTCGCCCCGGTTTAAGAACAAGTAAAACCCTAAACCAAAGAGGAAAGCAAAGATGGTGTAGAATTTACCTAAAAAGAGCACTTGTACTATCCACGCGGTGATGCTCGCAGGGCCCGCGACGAGTAGCGCTGGCTGAAAGAGCACATCCATGTCCGTATTGAACTCCATCAGCAACTGGTTGATCATGACCATGTTCACGAGCAAAACCCCAAGTAGCGCAAACCCCCGAATAATGTCTAAGACCACAATCCTCTCCTTGACAGCTACTGGTCCTAGCATAAACCTACCTCCTTTGTGCGTTCGCCTGTATCTATGGAATGTTACGTAATAGAAGGGGATTTGTTTCACTGGCCCCGAGCCGAAGTCACCGGATAGGCTCACGCCGAAGCAGCAAGTAGCATGCGCTAGCACCTACCAAAGCTCCCAGTGCAATGTTCATGCTCGCCAAGATGATGTTAGTGCTGCCATCAATCATCCCCACAAAGAAGAACCGCAATGCTCCCCCTAACGCAGAGCCCAGCGGCACCCCCAGAACATTGTTGCTGAGCATCGCCATCCCAACCAGCGCGGCGACAATCACTATACTCGTCCAAAACCACCCTCGATAATGCAGGATGCCCAACAGCCAAAGCACATAAGCCGTGAACGCATGCAAGCTAAAGCTCCATAGCACGGCCCACACTCCCACGGCATCTAAGCCTAGAAACCACGTCTCCGCAATGCTGTCGTAGTCAACGGGAAGGATGGCGCCAAGGACAAACTCCAGTGTAGGGCCAATCAACAAGGTCACGAGAGCCATCGCGAACAGGGCTACGGCGTTAGCGAAATAGAACTGCCGTCGCGGAAGGTGCCAACTCTGAAAGAACGCAAAGTGCTTCATGCTGTGATACCCCGCATACACAATGATCAGAAACGATCCGCCCATTCTCACCGTGCTCTCTATTCCTCCCACCCGCATGTAATACTGCTGTACTAAGTCAATACTCACAATACCAAGAAGAAAGAATAGGACCCCCGACATATAGTCGCCAAAGTGAAACAATGCTACCTTGAAAATCGTTTTCATGGTAGCACCCCCTGCTGATTAGTCAAAGCTATAAACACCCTCTGCAGAGTAACGCGACTGAACTCTAGGTTTAACTGCTCTCCCGCCTGTCTGTCAGCCGACGTCAGCCGCGACATAACCATAGCTGACGTGGTGCCGCCTAAGGTTTCGCTGCCGATATCGGTGCGCTCCGCAATAAACGCGTTGACCTTGTCTGTGGCGCCTGCAACAGCGTATACTCCCTCAAGTAAGTCCTCAACCGGCTGTTGCAGAGCAATGCGCCCCTCTCTGAGCACAATGACGTCTTCAAGAACTTCAGCGACTTCGTCAATAAGATGGGTGGAAATTACGATTGTCTTCGGCTTTTGACTATAGTTAGCAATGAGCTCGCGGTACAGCAAATCGCGATGTACGGCATCAAGGCCTAGTACGGGCTCGTCAAACAACACTACGGGAGCGTTCGAGGCAAGGGCCATGATTGCCCTAAGGATGGTGCTGTAGCCAGTGGATAACTGTTTTGGAATGCTATGCTGCGCCAGTGCAAACTTAGCCGCCAATGATTCAGCGTAGGTAAGGTCGAACTGGGGATAAAAGGTTTGACACCAGCGAAACAACGTTCGCACCTGTAGACCTGACGGGAAGTAGTTCTTATCGGTCATATGGTAGACTTGGCTAAGCACTGCGTCATGGAGTGCGATATTGCGTCCACCGACAGCGACCTCGCCGCAATCAGGCAAGAGTTTTTTTGTCATCAGGTTAAGTAAAGTTGTTTTGCCTGCCCCGTTACGACCCAGGAGACCGTAGATTTTGCCAGTCTCAAGCGTTAGGCTCACGT
Organism: Clostridia bacterium; assembly: GCA_018333845.1. GTDB lineage: Bacteria > Bacillota > DSM-16504 > Desulfitibacterales > Desulfitibacteraceae > Desulfitibacter. Next base: position 3,034 of record JAGXSK010000183.1, read on the forward strand.
CATCGACCGCGCGAATAGCGCCAAAGCGCTTGGAGAGATTTTTAACGGCAATGGTGGTCAAGTCACTCTACCCCTTTCTTTAATCATGGTGATAATGTGTTCTTCTGCGATGCCAAGTTTTGCCGCCTCATGCAGCATCGGATCAACAAAATCCTTCCGAAAGCGTTCGCGCCGCTTCTTCAGAATCCTATCCCTTGCGCCCTGCGCCACGAACATACCGACGCCACGCCGCTTATAGATGACTCCCTCATCCACTAAACAGCTGATGGCCTTGTTGGCGGTAGCAGGGTTAATGCGCAGCGTCACCGCCAAGTCGGTAGTAGAAACAATCTGGCCGTCTTCGGCATACCTGCCATCTAGAACATCGTCTTCAATTGCTTCAGCAAGCTGAAGAAAAATTGGCCTGTCAACCCTAAAGTCAATCAACACATGGCAACCTCCCTCCACCAAAATACGCTCGGCTTAGTCAGCGTAGTTGGTATATTAGTTGACTAACTAACTATATAGCGTCGCTATGGGAATGTCAACACAAAAACCACGAGCTTAAGCTCGTGGCTGTGTGTTAATCCCTGCCCCCTGGACTAAGCCCAAACGTTGGCGTAGTGTCGCGATCTCCCGTCCCTTAGTACAGCCGCGGCAGTTTCATGATGACCTTAAACAAATCCCCGTCGATTTCGATGGCAAGTGTCCCCTGCTGCAGCTCTAGCAGGCTCTTAGCAATGGACAGCCCTAACCCCGAACCTTCACTGCTTCGAGCCTCATCCCCCCGTACAAAACGCTCCATCAACTCCTCGGGCGGAGTGTTTAAAGGTAAAGCCGACATGTTTTTAATGGTTAACAAAACATCATCTCCTGCGGCTACCGCATCCACATAGACTCTCGACGCCGGCACCGCATACTTTAGAACATTGGTCAGCACATTCTCGATGGCGCGCCACAGCAGTTTGCCGTCAGCACGGACCTGCAACTGCTCCTCTCTAGTGTTTACGCGAAAGTCTAACTGCTTGGCACTAATGCGATCGGACAACTCACCTAGCCCTTGCGCTAGAAATGACGGTACGTGGATTACCTCCCAGTTTACCAGCACATTGCCGCTCGCAGCTTTGACGGCTTCAAAGAGGTCGTCGGTCAGGGTCTTGAGCCGTTCTGACTTTTGTTCGAGTACTTCCAGATACTTTGGCGCGCTCTCAGCGCTCAGGCCCTCCTTCTTGAGAAGGTCAATGTAGGCGATTAGTGAAGTGAGCGGCGTCTTTAAGTCATGCGAAACATTAGTAATCAGTTCTACTTTCATTCGTTCGGCTTTGACCCGGCTAGATACCGCACGCTCTAGTCCCTCGGCGATATCGTTGATGTGCTCGGCGATGGCGTTAAGATCCTTGTGCCGTTTTGCTGGTATGCGGTGCGTTGTTTCACCTCGTCGGATGGTTTCCGCACCGTTGGCTATGCTCTGGATCTCCTTGGCGTGGTTAACCACATACAGCGAGGCGGCAGCATTGAGAGCCACCAATGCAGCGAGCACAATCAGCGACGCGAACAGGGAATAGGCCTCCCCAACGAATACGAACGTGAGCACCAAAAATATGGAGGCAACCGCGTAGGCGCAGAAAAGGACTCCCTGTCGGTGCGATACCACAGTTGGCGCAAGTCGCAATGCCCCCAAGATTAGGGCGCCGAGCAACGTATGTCGCCAGAACTCACCACGCTTCAAACGTTTCGCTGCCATGTTTACCCACAGAAGACCGAGCAAGGTTAGGGCTACGGCTGTAGATAGGCCGACAACTAATGGCTCAGCCGTTAGAACATCTAGGTATAATCTCCGCGAGTCAAGCATCACCCGAATGCCGAATGGGCTTAGTCCCACCAAGCCAGCAAAAGCTAGATCGAGCGGGATGTACTCCCAAAGCAACTTACGTACGGGCGCGGTGTCTGTGGTGCGCCATACAGTCACTACAGACAGCGCGACGCCGAACAGCGATAAGAGTAACCCCCCCAGTACATAGTAAAACGCCACTAGGGCCCTAGCACGTTCCGCATAATACACCTCCGCCAAACCCCGAAAGGCTGGCTCTGCCAAGCCAATGTAGGCAATCAGGCCCGTTTTGTCGTCTGTTACGAAGTCGGTTAACGGCAGATCACGGAAAAACGTTACCACGTCCTCAGTGACGATAACGTTCGTAGTCGCGGCACTGACCCCTTCCTTGACATAGTAGTAGAACGGGTGCGGGTGTGCCAATTTTTCTTTGTAGGCGTCGTGCCGCGCAGAGTCGGGGTCGACAGCGGTATAGTGGAGATGCCTAGCCCACGATAGCGCGCTCTGGCTTATGTTCTGTGCGCGAAGACTGTGCTCAAACTCAGGCGAGTCACGCACTAAGTCAAAATCTTCCCCCACCATTAAGCCGTAACTAAGGAGTATCGCTCCCACGAGTGCAATGACAGCGGCAACTCTAATATTTTTCAACTTTGTATCCAATGCCCCACACCACCTTCAGGAATTTTGGCTCTTTCGGGTTAATCTCTATCTTCTCGCGGATGCGGCGAATGTGCACCGCCACAGTATTGGCGACATTTAGCGGCACCTCATTCCACGCCGCTTCGTATATTTGTTCGATTGTAAAGACGCGGCCCGCATTCTCGCAAAGATACTTGAGTATTTTGTACTCCACCGGAGTGAGCTTGATAACCTCACCGTCTACCATAACTTCTTTGCGCTCGTCATCTACCGTTAACCCGCCGGTCTGCCAAACGCTGCGCCCGCACACTTCACTCCCGAGCGAAGTAAACCGTCTCAGTTGCGCGCGGACGCGAGCTAAAAGCTCGAGCGGGTTAAATGGTTTAGTGACGTAATCATCTGCCCCAAAGTTCAGTCCCAAAACTTTGTCGCTGTCCTCCGATTTAGCGGAGAGAAAGATTACCGGCAGGTTGTGCTTCTCGCGTAGTTTCACTATGGCTCTGATACCATCTAGGTAGGGCATCATGACATCAAGAATTACGAGCTGAATGTTCTCTTGTTCGAGGATACACAAAGCGTCCTGACCGTTGTAGGCGCAAACCACATCGTAGTTTTCGTGACGCAAGTAGATCCGTATGGCGTCAACTATCTCCCGGTCGTCATCGCACACCAGTATGCGCGAAATGGCTACCACTGCTCCTTTCTTTCTCCGAGTGGAAATGGCAATTGTGCGCGGCAACTTAATGTTCATGCCGCACTTATTATATCCGCTATATCTTAAGCTGGAGCGACGATAGTTCTTAACATTGTCTTACTTTTCTTAGCCAAGCCGCCTTGGGCGCCCGTTCTTGTCGCGAAACTCGGAAGTAAAGTGCCGCCAAACTCGGAGGTTGAACCATACAGCTTCCCATTAATGGTCGTCGTTTTGCCGGCACCGTTGGGCCCGAGAAACCCAAAGATTTCGCCGGAATTAACAGTTAAGGGAAGCCCGTCCACGGCCTTTATGCTGCCAAAGCGCTTCGTTATATTTTAGATTTGCAGCATGGTCCTCGTCATGGGTGGCTCCTTAAACGCCCGCAGATGTCTGCTCGCTACGTATCCCTTGCGGCCCATAAGTCAGACGTCGCCACACCCACTCGGCGGGGCCTTGGCTGTAACGCGCCAACCACCAGATACTATAAATAATCTGGGAGGTGTATATGCCGATGGTCATTAAGGGCATGTAGACGATGCTCATGCCCATTAGCCCCAAGCCATGGCCATAGAACAGCCAGGACAGTGCTCCTCTATGCCACAGCAGTATAATACCTGTTACGTAGAACAGCGAGATAAACAGCGTGCTCACTTCACGCAAAAAGACGGCGGCCGTTCCGCTCAGCACAGGGGTTAGAAAGGCCTCCGCCCAACCTAACTGCAGGCCAACATGGGCCACCGACAGTAC
>JAGXSK010000184.1 GCA_018333845.1 Clostridia bacterium
ACAGTCCAATCGCTATTTTGCAAAGATCCAAGCCTATCGCCTATAATGTTGATGCAGAGAGTGTGGGAGCCTATTTTGAATTAACAGGTTCCCCTTTATGATATCCAAGGGCATGAAGATGAAATATTCTCTGGCTTTAGCATTATCCCACCATACAGAACTTATTATCATGGATGAACCTACTTCACTTTTATTGAAGCTAACTCTCTTAAATGAGGGTTTTCTTTATTTATAGGCAGTAAAATTATTCTATGCAAAGCGTACTAAATTTTTGTAATTGCCCCAAAATTTTTCCAATGAATTTTACAGGAAAATTTAATGTTATGTATAAATATTAATAAAGATTTTTAAATAAGTCTTGAGGTATATTCAATGCTTTCTTTTGTTGATATTTATCGAACTCATCATAAAACAATATATAGATATTTTTTATATGTTACGGCTAATACCAGCCTGGCAGAGGAATTGACCCAGGAGACCTTTTTTCAGGCTTTTCTCTCCTGCGGGACATTTAAAGAACAAAGTGCCCCTTTAACATGGCTTATGGCAATAGCCCGCAGGGTTTATCTTAAGCATTTGAGGCAGGATAAAAAACACCTGCATCTGGACACAGTCCAAAATCCAGTGTGTCCATCCAGGGAAAACAAGCCTGAACATGCCTGGGATAACAAGGAGCTGTCCAGGGAGATAATTCAAGTTTTACAATTAATGCCAGAAGCCTACCGTACTGTAATTATCCTAAGAGAGATAGAGGAATGCAGCTTTGAGGAAATTGGAGCTGTTTTAGAAAAATCCCCAGCCTCTGTCAGGGTAATACTTTCCAGGGCCAAGAAACGCTTTAGAGAACTATATTGTCAGAAAATATGAAATTTATATGAAGAATAGAACCGGGATATACCAACTATTTATTGTGACTGATATTATGGAGATAATATAAGGGTATTACTGAATATTAAATCCAGAAAGGATTGAAGGCAATGTTTTTTAAACGCATAGAAACTCCAGGTTTAGCCCATTGGTCGTACATGATTGGAGAAGGCTCCGAAATAGTAGTAATTGACCCAAGACGGGATGTGGGAATATATTTGGAAGAAGCACGTAAGGCCAGGATGAATATTACTGCCATCTTGGAAACCCATCGCAATGAGGATTATATTATTGGCTCTAGAGAACTAGCTGAACTCACTGGTGCTGCTGTATATATTTCAGGTTATGAGGATTTAGGATTTAACTATGGTACTTTTATCCAGGATTATGACACCATTAGATTAGGCAGCCTTACCATTCAAGCCCTGCATACTCCCGGCCATACCCTTGGCCATATGTCCTATGCAGTTTATATCAAGGATCAGCCCTATATGGTATTCACAGGTGACTGTCTTTTTGCAGGAGATGTTGGTAGGACAGACTTTTATGGAAGGGAAAATCTCCCAAAGATGACAGGCCTGCTCTATGACAGCATTATGGAGAAGATTTTTCCTTTAGGTGACCATGTTCTCCTCTGCCCGGCACATGGAGCCGGCTCTGCATGCGGCACTGCCATTCAGGACCGCCCCTGGACAACAGTAGGGTATGAAAGACATTTTAATCCCAGGCTGCAGTATGCAACAAAAGAAGATTTTATTAATAATGTGGGACAGGTACTGCCAAAGCCTCCCTATTTTGAAAAAATGGAGGTTTGCAATGTAAAAGGCGCACCTTTCCTTGGGGATATTGTCAAGCTTCCGGCCATCAGGGTTAGCTCCCTCCCGAAAAGCCTTTCAGAAGGCCAGATAGTTGATGTCAGGGATGAAGGTGCATTCTGCACAAGTCATATTCCAAACTCACTTTATATTCCCAAGGGCAGCCTGGCTTCTTATCTTGGCTGGTTTGTGGACGTGGAAACACCCATATATTTTTTAACCAATGATTTTAGTGAAGCATCTCTAGCCTTTTTATATATGACCTGCAGGAGAACTGGTTTTGATAATGTTGGAGGTTTTCTAGGTTCTGGCATAATTGGGTGGGAGACAAGGGGCGGGGAGATAAACTCCATTGAGACTGTTTCCCCGGCAGAACTAAAACAACATTTATCTGCTTCTCGTGACATTGCAATTCTTGACGTCAGGAAAAATGAAGAACTGGCAAGGGCAAGGAGCCTGGACAACAGCATCCACATACCCTTACATGATTTAAAGGTGCGGGCCCAGGAACTTCCTGATAACAGGCCAATTTATATTTTGTGTGCAAGTGGTGTCCGCTCCACCATTGCTGCTAGTATTCTAAAAATGGCAGGCAAAAAACCCGCAGTCATCCTGGGCGGCCTTGCCGGCTGGCATGCAGCCAAGGAGGTTGAAAATTAAAAGCTAATCTTGATAAAACAAGAAAAGATGCAAATCCCTTTAAAGCTTAAAGAACAAAAGGGGATTTTTTGCATTATCAGAAGCGTCTATAAAATATTTCGCCAGAAAATTTTTTTATTTTTTAAAATTTAAGTGTAACATTTTGGCCATTTCTGGTACTAATTATATAGAACATGCAAAGAGAGGTGTGTTTCAAGGTGAAAAGCGAGCACGATGTTCAATGTGATATAATTCAAGAACTTTTGCCCCTATATGCAGATGAAGAGTTAAGCAAGCCAGTTCAAGAAATGGTTCGGCAGCATTTAGAGGAATGCACTTCTTGCAGGCTGGAATTAGAAGAATATAAAGAACCGCTTTTTAAAAATATTGACTTGAAGGATTATCCAGGGGCAAAAATGAAGCCATTTATGTATCTTTTGCCTTCCTTTAAAAGTGTGGCCTGGCTGTGTATCCTGGTAATTATTGTTGGCACAGGAAGCTTAACAATTGCTGCATACAACCTTGGGAAAAGCGTATCATTACAAAATCCTATTTACAGCAGGGCTATAAAAGAAGATCTTTTTGTACAGGTCCACAAGACAAAAAAACTGGGGCCTTATGAAATAACATTATCCAGGATCCTCCTGGACAATACCCAAACAGTATTATTTTATAACACTAATCCAGCAATAAGTGAAGATGATGGAATAATTATTACCGTCAGGGATTCAGGGGAGAGGGTTTATGAATCCTTATCGGGATTTAGTTATGGCAGTAAGGAACATGTACTGAACTTACAACCAGTGGATTCAAATACCAAGGAGCTTATTATAGAGTTTCAGCTTGAGGGAACGCCGGCGGCAGAGACCTTTAGTGTGCCGGTAGATCCAATTCCTGTTCTGGCAAGTACCAGCAAGTGGTGGCCTGGCATAACTAGAGAGTTTGGTCTTGTCAGGGCTGATCTAGAATCTGTGGTGTTAGGTCTTACAAAAAGCGAAGTAAACATAAGGACTTTATGGCCTTTGAATCAGCAGATACGGGGTATAGGTTTTGGTTTAATGCCTCCCCAGGGACCGGTTATAGGAGAAGATGGTCGGGTGCTAAGTGCTAGCGGAAGCTTTTTTAGAGTGGCAGGGGCTTTGCCGGATAACAGATATTATGCCTCTTTATTAGATACTACAAATAGAAGACAGATAGGATTAAACACAATAGGCTTTCAGACAGATTCTGTTTCAGGTGGGGTCAATGTTACCTTTGAATTTGATCCCATTCAAGAACCTGCTTCTTACATGGTCTTTACCCTGCCCAACCTATACCTTTATGAAACAATTGATGGAGCCGACCTTGAGGTTACCATAGAAGATGGCCAGGAAAGGCTTATAAACCAAAACATAGGCAATGGGTCTCGAGAGGTTATTATTGAGAAGGTGGTAAAGGAAGGTCAGCGTCTGTTAATAGAATATACACTGCCCTGGGCAGAAGAGACCAGTTACCCAGAATATCTGCCGGAAATAGTTTTAAGAAGCCCTGAAGGATTTGAAAGGCAGGGCAGAATCATTTCTACAATGAATAATCATGGGGTAATAGAGGTTTACCCTGGGGATGAAAGCACTTTGACATTAGGACTCAAGAGTCTTGGGACAATGCTTCAAGGTGAGAGAGAATATGAGCTCCAGATACCAACAAGCTACTAATAATCAAGAGGTGTTGGATTTGAAACATGTAAGCTTTCCAAC
>JAGXSK010000185.1 GCA_018333845.1 Clostridia bacterium
AAATGATGTATGACACCGGTATTTGAATTGTTATTATTTCTCAGATCAATGTGGAGATGGGCAAAATCTGTACCTGTTGATCCTGAGACACCAACAATTGTGGAAGGGCTAACAACTTGTCCTACTGATACCGGACTAGATTGTAAATGAGCATACCGAACATAAACAGGGTCATAATACAAATCATTATTAACATCTAACTGAATAATTACATAAAAACCAAAAGGTGCACTAGTATCACTTGTGTTTTTAGCTACAACCTTTCCATTACCAATACTATATAGATTGCGTCCAGAACCAGTACTAAAATCTACGCCACCATGAGGAGAAGAACTTAGAGGTCGAGGATTATTGTATTTGCTTGTTACATTGCGGAAATCTTCGTTGTTGTTAGCATCTCTACAAGGAGACCAGAGAAAGTGTTGGCCAGCATAAGCTCCAGGGTAAGTAAACTTTTCGTAGCTAATGTCTTGTGAATATCCATAAGCACTTAATGGAGATACTACTAGCAATGCTAAAAGCAAGATACTTGTAATTAGTGTTTTTTTATACATTTACCCAACCTCCTAATTATTAGTTGAGTATAATTTGCCACCGGCAGAAAAGATTACTCTATTTCCTGCCCAACTAGGAACAATATACTCGTCAAATCTAGTCTTATTTGGAGCATCCAATACTACAACCTGCGAAACTATTAAATTTGCCACTGCAAGTTTAATATTAGCTTCCATATCTGCAATGTAGAATGCCACTTTGCTTCCCTTTTCGTCCCATCCAAAAAATCCAATGTTCTTAAAACCAGATGGAAGTTTGAGTTGAGTATTAGTACCATCTTGTACATTATAAACATACATTTCTGGTAGAATATCTCCTCCATCAACTTTTTGATACATTATATATTGTTTGTTGGGTGAATAACTGTTAACTTTAATCTTGTAGTCAATTAATACAGATATTTCCCCGGTATTTATATTAACTTTTTTCAAATAACTATTTTCTCCAACAAAGCAAATTTCATTATTATTTAGCCACATTACAGGTATTACATCTTCTTTCTCAACTGCAACCTCAACAGTATTTCCGTTCACATCTGTAATCCACAAACTTGACTTTGAGTTATCAGGGAAGTTTCTTCTATTTGATCTAAAAGCTACTAAACTTTCATTAGGAGAAAGCAGCGGCCAACTTACCCAATGAAGAATATGCGAATCAGGATCTTTGCCTTGTTTAAGCAAGTCAAGTTTCTTTTCTGCAATTTCTTTTAGAGATATGTCGTTTACTTTTTCCGGTTGAATATTAATGGGTTCTAGTGTATTAATATCCGCAACCCATAAACCTAATTCGGCTTGGTCAGTGAATAGGATCTTTTTTGTGCCTACTATTAGATTATGAGCTGCACCTTCTTTACTCGATTGTACCGAAATTACTGAGCCGTCTTTAATAAATTTTATCAGCTCAAAGCTATACTCCTCAGGGGTGTTTTTGTTAATAGTTATAGTAGCTTTTTCGGTTTGAACAGGTTCTATTTTGTTTTCTTTAAGTATATATCCTCCAGATATTATTCTTTCAAAATCACCCTGCTCTGAGATAAAAATGCCTCCAGGCATTCCCCGTAGATTTTCATCTAATATTTTTGTAAATGTATCTAAAGCATTAGTTTGAGTGAAGCCAGCAACTAATATTATTGAGAATACTATAAAAAATATATATTTTTTGCGATTTTTCATTTACACATCCATCCAATCTTTGTTAAAAATATGTTTTTGGGATAATAATTTGTAAATTTTGCCCTCCCTTATAAAAAACTCCCTTCACAAATATCCCAAAGAAGTATAACATATAGTTATACCTATACTTTGTGTAGGGGCTGCACCTTCATAATCATGGGTTACTTTACGGGTACTAATGATATGAAGGTGCCTTTTATTTTAATGTATTTACCATTAAAATACTTAGTTTTACAATATATTTAATTAAACCCAGTTATCAGTAATTTTTTGTATATTTATTCTAATATATGTCAATTATAACTCTTGCAATTTTTTATTTCCATCTTATTTTTTCTGCTAATTTCGACATTATAAAAAAACTCCCTTCACAAATATCCCAAATAGTGTAAGGGGACAATCTCCCCTGCAGTAATATCAAAATATTAGGACACTTTCATATTCAGTAAGATATTTTAGGTGGTTGGAAAGGGCACAGCACCACCCGTACCCTTTTTTAAGATATATTAATATCATTATCAACAACCAGAAACCAACCACATCCATTGTATTAGAAAAGGTTGGGACTTCCAGATAGCATCAGGCTTAAGTATAACGGTGGGTTTGAAAGATGGTTATAGTGTAGCTTAGCAAATTAATATCGGAAATTTAACCTAATATTATCACATTAAAATAGGTGACACAAAAGAGTAATCCTACTGTAAAGTGCAAAAATATTTTCACTTTACAGTAGGATTGTTTATTGTAAAATATTTTGCATAGGAGAGTGATTTTACATGCAAATATTTTTTACAGTATTGGAAGGCATAGAGTTTATCCCCTTGTAAATCCGGCTTTTTTAAAACTGTGTGCCTCGCCGCATTGGGTCAGAAATAGTGCTGACCATATCAAGACTAAACTCTTCACAGCATGCAATATTAGCTTCAACAAGACAACGATAATCTATAACATGGAAATCAAAGATCTGCGCCAAATAACACATTTTTATTCAGTAAAAATCACATCTAAAAAAAGAGTTCCCAGATCAACTCTTAGTTTGATTTAGAACTCTCTGTTCAGTGTTTTTTACTTGGGCAGATCTTTAATTAAATCCTCTAAACCTAATTCTCTAAGTTTTTCTTCTGTTGGAACTCCATTGTTGTCCCAACCCCTTAGCCTATAGTAATCATCAAGCATTTTGTCAAGGTGGACTACCAGGTCTTTTTTAATAGGCTCTGTACGCTCTAGAGTAAAGTTGTCACCAGCCACCATTTTATACACTGTCACAGCTTCCTTTAAAAACCTTTTTGGCAGCTGATCTGCCCTTCTATCTAGACCCATTCTAACATTATACATTCTTTCAAGGTTAATTATTCTCTCACCGGCTTTAAGGAGCTCATCAGGAGTGTATTTGTATCCCAGGGCAGTCAGTCCGCTGCTCACATCCTCAGGATATACGCAGTAGTTCTCTGTTGTGGAGAATTTACACACACCAACGGCATCGCTTATGGCATTATAGGCCTCAGTAAAATTAATCATTCGTGCTTTGTGCTTTTCAGTACTGATGTCCATGATTTCAGGAAAAATGTCGTTAAAATATTTTTTAGCAACTTCCACATGACCCGCAAGGTCAATGGTTGGAAGAGCATACAGGTGGTCTGCACCCCTGTTTGCAACTGCATGTGCTAATCCAAAGGCCTTGACAACCCTTGGTTCCTGCCTGGGCAGTTCCATACCCTTGACATGCATTGCTAAGTCTTCTGCACCACCGCCAATTTTCTCAGCTGCCCTTTTAACACCTTCTGCCAGGAGGTTGCCAATACCCCGGCGATAGGCTATCCTGGTTATCATTTCAATGATTTCCTTTGCGTTACCCCAATCAAGGGTAAATTCCTCATCATCTAAAAGCCCCTTTTCTTTGCATTCCATGGCAAAGGATATAATTACCCCTGTGGAAATGGTGTCCATACCATAATCATTGCACAGCAGATTTCCATAAATAATAGATTCAAGGTTATTGTTTCCAACAAGGGGTCCTAGAGCATTCATGGTTTCATACTCGGGTCCTTCAGTCTCGCATGCAAAGTCTCCATCTTCAACAACACTCAATCTAGAGCATCTTATTGGGCATGCAAAGCAGGCCATGTTTTTCTTAAAGTACTTTTTTAGGGCCTTTCCATTGACCGCAAGATTACCCTCAAATTGCACCTGCTTGTGATTTCGTGTAGGCTGGTCCCCCACAGCATTTTTGGGGTCCATTAATAGGGCTGTTCCCCACTCTCTCAGACCTGCTGACCCGGGGTGAACTTTTACCTGATTCATGAATTTCAAAGCAATTTCCTTAAATTCAGGGTTTATCGGAACCTTGCCAGATGCTTTGACAACTACTGCCTTTAAATTCTTTGAGCCCATTACAGCTCCTAGACCACATCTTCCAGCAGCCCTTCCATAATCATTGATTACCGAGGCTACCCTGACCAGATTCTCTCCAGCGGGTCCAATGCTGGCTACCTTAGAACCTGGGTATTTGTCACGTAATAAAGTCTCTACCTCAGAGGTTTTCATACCCCAATAGGACTCTCCATCAACAAACTCAATTTTATCATCCTCAATCAATACTACCGTGATGTGGTCTGATTTGCCTGTAAAGACAACGGCATCATATCCAGCCTTACGCATTTCAGGCCCGAAATGTCCTGATGAGTTGGCATATCCATAAACCCCTGTCAAAGGCGATTTAGCTGTCACGGTGTACCTGGCAGATGAAGGCCACTGGGTACCTGACAATGGCCCTGGAGAAAAAATTAAAAAGTTATCAGAACTCAATGGTTCTATCTCTGGTCCAACATTATCATAGAGGATTTTTGCTGCGTAACCCCTGCTGCCGATAAAATCATGGAGTACCTCCTCCGGGGACTCAGTTAGTTTGTAAGTTTTATTTGTCAAATCTACATATGCTGTAATTCCCAATTTCTTCCGCTCCCTTCTTCTTTATAATTGTCTTTATAATGGTTCTTTCTTATTCTTGTCCTTTGGAAGCAACTTCCTCAATAGCATCAATTATTTGTTCGTATCCTGTACATCTGCACAGATTACCAGATACAGCCACCTTGATTTCTTCTCTTGTAGGCTGTACCTTTTTGTCTAGAACAGCCTTTGCACTTAAAAGTAATCCTGGGGTGCAAAATCCGCATTGCAGAGCATTATGCTTGATAAAGGCCTCCTGAAGCGGGTGAAGCTTTTCACTATCTGCTAGACCCTCAATGGTTAATATTTCTTTTCCCTCCATTGATGCTACTAATACTAGACAAGAGTTAACATTTAAACCATCTACAATTACTGTGCAGGCACCACATTCTCCTACTCCGCAGCCTTCCTTTGTACCTGTAAGGTCTAGATCATTGCGCAGCACATGGATTAATCTTGCATAGGGTTGAATACGAACTGTAACTGGTCTTTTATTTACTGTCATGGATACTGTTATTTGTTCCATCTATTCCACCCCCAGTATCTGCTTTATTGCTCTCTTGGTAAGATTCTCAATCACAGGCTGTTTATACTCTGTTGACCAGCGTATCCCTGTCCTTTTAATCATCTCTTCCGAGACCATTTTGCTGGCCTGTTCTATAAGTTCTACTGTAGGCTTTTTATTTAGCATAAACTCCTCAGCAGCCGTTACCCGGTCTGGTGTAGGAAATACTGATCCTGGTACTATTCTGGCCTCAGTAATAGTGCCATCGGCCAAAAAATCAAGGGCAACAGCTATGTTCATCCTTGCTATGGCTAGGGCTTTTCTGCGACCCAATTTGATGAACGTGGTTTTTGTTGTCTCTGGCAGGCTTTTAAAGCTTATCTCCACAAGTATTTCGTCAGGTTCTAAGCATGTTGAGTATGGCTTTTGAAAGATACTGACCAAGGGCAATGTTCTTTCTCCCCTAACACTTTTTAGTTTCACATCTGCATTGAGGGCAATTAAAGGTGGGAGTGGGTCTGCGGCCGGTGAAGCATTGCAGATACTGCCTCCTATTGTCCCCCTATTTCTGATTTGGGGGGAGCCCACAGTAGATACTGCCAGGGCCAAAAAGGCGGCTTCTTTTTGTATCAAATCTGACTCCTGGATCTCCTGGTGGGTAGTTAAGCCACCAATGTGAATATAACCGTCTTCTTTTTTTATATAAGAAAGTTCTTTAAGGTGGTTGATGTCAATAACATGGTTGATATTTTTTAACTTTTCATCCTCAGCCCGAAGCTGAACCATAAGGTCTGTTCCACCAGCCAGCACCTTTCCCCTGGTTTCTGACAGGAGCTGGCAAGCCACGTCCAAGGACCTTGGTCTGAGATATTTGTGTTTAATCATTGCCTGCCACCCCCCGTTGCTAAACCTTTTCCTAGAAGGACCTTTTCTAAATCAGCGGGTAGATTTCTTATCCTGCTACCTGCAGCATTGTAAATTGCATTTGCTATAGCAGCACCAACAGCTTCTGTTGCAGGTTCACCTAGACTCTTGGCACCATATGTTCCCTGCTTATCATCACATTCAAAGATAAATGCTTCCATTTCAGGCATGTCCATGGACGTGGGGATTATATAGGTGTCCAGATTTAAGGTTTTCACCTTACCCCTTTGAACTTCCACTTCTTCTGTAATGGCAAATCCCATTCCCATTGCAATTCCGCCATATATTTGACCCTTAATTAGAGCAGGGTTGACTGCAGTTCCCACATCATGACCTGCAGAAACCTTAATTACATCCACATAACCTGTTTCAGTGTCTACTTCGACTTCAGCTATAACACAGCCGTAAGAGTATGTTGGAAAGGCATTGCCCTGACCAGTATGGTGATCGTACTCTAGGTTTTTGGGACTATACCAGGCAAACACTGACATTTGTCTTCCAGTCCAGAGCTGCGTATTGCATACATCCTCCATCTGCACTTTCTTTTCTGGGTTTCTTTGGTCAAAAAACACTCCATCCTCTATGTCTACTCTATCTACTGGAACATCCAGCTTTTCTGCGGCCGTAATCTTAAGAATGTCCTTGAGCTGTTCTGCTGCAATCTTCATGGCTTGACTTCCCATAACAGTACCTCTAGAAGCAACAGTCATGCCCCCATCAGGCATGGAGTGGGTGTCAACCCCTATAAATTGTATTTTATCAATTGGAACACACAGTGATTCTGAAACAATCTGACTATAGGCGGTTTTTAAGCCCTGGCCATTTTCCACCAGTCCTGAGTTTATGATGAAGGTTCCATCTTCTGCTGCTGTAACCATGGCACCTGAGGCGTCTATACTTTCTGCCCCAAAACCGCAGCCCCTATAGCAGATTGCCATGCCTATGCCCCTCTTTTTACCTTTTAGAGTCTGGCTGTCACCGCGTCTATTGCAGTAGCTGTTTCTTTTTTCAACAAAACCTGTAGATTGAACCAAGGCATCCATGATTTCTTCAACAATTACTGGTTCCTCAAGTCTTTGATCTGTTGCAGTGAGAGAGCCGGTTTTTAGAGCATTCATTCTGCGCAGTTCAATGGGGTCTATCTTAAGTTCTTCAGCTAACTCTTCAACCAGCTGCTCCTGTGCGAAAATTATCTGGGGTGAGCTGTAGCCCCTCATTGCACCTGAGTGAACATTATTGGTAAATACACCAAACACGTCAACCTTTACATTAGGTATCTCATAAACACCTGAGGCATGTACTGAGGCTCTAAAATTCATAAATTGGGTTTGATTTGTATAAGCCCCGCAATTGTCTATCAATTCAGCCTCCAGGGCCAAGATCTTACCCTCTTTAGTTGCACCAATTTTATACTTTAGGATAAAGGGGTGTCGCTTTGAGCTCTCTAGTATTGATTCTTCTCTGGAAAATACTATCTTCACAGGTCTGCCAGTTTTGCTGGCTAGAAGTGCTGCCCTGCCTGCTATCAAGCCCACAGATTCCTCTTTGCCTCCAAAGGAGCCACCTAGTGTCTGCTGAATAACCCTAACCTTGTGCATGCCGCACTGAAGAATATCTGCTATATATCTCCTGGTAAAGTATGGATTCTGAGAAGAGGAGTAAACTGTCATTGATCCATCAAGGTTATTGGGCACAGCAACACAGGCCTCAGGCTCAATATAGGCATGCTCCACATACTGGGTTCTGTATTCTCTTTCAATAATTACATCACACTGACTGAAACCTTTTGCTACATCCCCTTTTCTCACTGGGAAATGGGATTCCTTAAATATGTTGTTTTCCATGTTTTCATGAACCAGGGGAGCACCCTCTGAAAGAGCCTCCTCAATGGTATATACTCCAGGAAGCTCTTCATATTCAACTTCAATTGCTTTTAAAGCTTCGTCCAATATGTCTTGTGTTTCAGCAGCAGCTATGGCTACCACATCTCCAACATAGCGTACCTTATCTGTAACATACATGTAATTGGCCCAGCTCTTTGGTTTTGCCAAGTCTTTATAGGTTAGCACTTCCAATACACCCTGCATGGCTTTTGCTTTTGATGTATCTATACTAACTATTCTTGCATGGCTAAAGTTGCTTCTAAGCATCCCACCAAAGACCATTTGGGGAAACTTCAAATCTGCAGCATACTTTGCTTTGCCAATTACCTTATCAAAGGCATCTACCCTTGGTACAGATTGATTAAGAAATTTAAATGTCTTATTTCCAAGCAAAGGCATAGCATTACCTCCACATTTTACCTAAGAAGGATTATTTTTGACCACATTCTTTTACCATTTGCGCAGCATCTTCAGCTTCATAATATCAGGATTAAAAAATATTTGATTGTAGGATATGGGAACATCCTTGATGTTATAAAACAATTCTCTCCAACTGATCATGGGACTGCCCTCTTTGATGGCAAATAATTCTGCTTCCCTTTTTCCAGCTGTCGTTGGGAGAAACTCCAAAATTGACTGTACCAGGTCTTCCCTACAATATTTCCAGACAAAAGCATAGCTGGTCATCTCCACTTCGCCGTCTAATGGAAGCTTGTGCATGTATGTTTTAGGGATCTTAATCAATGCCTTAATGGCAACCTTATCATTGGCATAAAAAAGTCTTTCGAAAGTAAAGAGCTCTACACCCTCTTCTACGCCTAAGCTATCACTTTCTTCAGGTGAAGCCCTTTCAACTCCATACGCACTTTGAGCCAGGCGGGTTTCATAACCCCCATCCTCTAACAGGGTAATAAAGTCCAAAATGGAGTCTATTCTCATTCTGGTATTAAGGGCGCTCTGGTGGACAAAACTACCTTTACCATGCTTTTTTGATATGACCCCGTCTTTAGTTAATACTAAAAGAGCCTCTCTTACAGTAGTATGGCTAACCCCTAATTCTCTAGCCAATTCATCCTCTGGAGGCAGTTTATTGTCGCTGAACTTGCCCTCTGTAATCATGTCAAGAATATCTTTTTTTACCCGCAAGTACAGCTTTGACATGTCCTTTTTTCTCACTTTATATGTCTCCCAATATTGTAAATAAGATTTTTAACGTTTAAATTGTCAGACTTCTGATGACATTATTACTAAGGATGTTTTTCTATATGAACTTTTAGATTCCTTCTTTTGTTTCAAAAATATTTCATTATTTAAATACAAAATGCATATGGACAGTAAAAATTCCTATGCATTTTATATCTATAGTTTTAATTTATGTTATATTCTTTAAAGGAAAATTACTGTACGATTCTTCCAGGGTCAGATAATAGTTCCTTGAGAGTATTAAGAAATCTTGCTGCAGGGGCACCGTCTACAATCCGATGATCATGGGTTAGGGTTACAGTTAGTACAGACCTAATATAAATACCGCCATTTATAATCATAACCTTCTCCTCCAAGGTTCCAACTCCAAGAAGAGCACTTTCTGGATGATTTAGGATGGGGGTAAAGTGCTTTATACCCAGCATTCCCAGATTGCTTACTGTAAAAACACCACCCTGTGTCTCTTCCATTCCCAAACGGTTTTCTCTTGCCTTTTGGGACATATCCTGAATTTCACTACAGATACCAGCAAGATTCTTTTCTCCAGCATCTTTTATTACTGGAACAACAAGACCTTCATTTATATCTACAGCCAAACCGATATTTATTCTTCCTGGAGTCTTGAGCACCTTCTCCTCACCAGAGGTCATTAGGATGGGATGTTCTTTCAAAGCTAGGGCCGCAGCCTTTACAATTATTCCAGTATAGCTTAGCTTGGTACCCATACCCTGATATTTGGCCTTTAATTCCCCATACTGATCCACTAACTTGGTCACATCTATCTCCATGGTCATTGAAGTCTGGGCACTTGATGACATACTGGTCATCATGCGCTGGGAAATGACCTTGCGCATTTCAGTCCAAGGTTTTTCAACGTCTTTAACTTCGACACCAGCTATTTTAGCTGGTCTGTTGGCAATATATTTTTGAATATCTTCCTTTGTAACTGCGCCTAATGGTCCTGTACCCATAACCTGGGAAAGATCAACCCCCTCACGTTCTGCAAGCTTCTTGGCAAGATGGGAAACAGGCACATCTGCTTTTTGTACACTTTGGACACCTTCATTTGCTGATTGTGCAGCAGGGGATTGCTCTGCTGCTTCTGGCTTTACTGTATCATCTACAGTGTCAATTTCCTCTCCTTCCTCTGCAATGATGCCCAGGTTTGCTAGAACAGGTACTGTTTCTCCTGGTTCTATTAGTATCTTTTTAAAAATTCCGGATGCAGGTGCTTCGATGATATTGGATATCTTTTCGGTAGAAACTTCTGCCACCGGATCTCCTTTTTCTATCTTATCACCCTCTTTAACCAGCCACTCTACAAGGGTTCCTTCTTCCATAGTTAGACCAAACTTTGGCATTGATATATAGGCAGCCACAGGTATATGCCTCCTTGTTTATTTAATTCCTTAGTATTCTAATACCTCTTGTATTGCGTTTTCCACGTCAGATGGCCCTGGCAGTACATAATCCTCCATGATTGGGGCAAAGGGTACGTGACTATCTAATGAGGTAACTCTTTTAATTGGAGCCTTTAGGAACTCAAACATTTCCTCCATCAGCATTGCTGAAATCTCTGCAGCATATCCCCCTGTCTTGGGTCCTTCTTGAGCTATTACAACTCGTCCTGTTTTTGCTACTGAGTTGATAATAGTTTCTTTATCATAGGGGAATAGGGTTCTTGGATCAATAACCTCTACACTTATTCCCTTTGGTGCAAGTTTTTGGGCTGCCTCAAGGGCAAGATGTACCATTTTCATTGTAGCAATAACAGTCACATCTGTACCTTCTTTCTTAATATCAGCCTTGCATAAATCAATGCTGTAGTACTCTTCAGGAACCTCTCCCTTTAGATTGTAGAGCATTTTATGCTCCAAGAATACAACTGGGTTATCATTGCGAATTGCACTAATCAGTAGTCCCTTTGCTTCGTAGGGTGTAGATGGAGCCACAATATATAGTCCAGGAACATTTAGCAGCCATGACTCAACCATCTGGGAATGGTGATAAGCAGCTCTAAAGCCCCCGCCGCACACTGTTCTAACAACTAATGGACATTTAACTTCTCCATTATACATGTAATGGGCCTTGGCAGAGTTATTTACTAACTGGTCAAAGCATTCTGTAATAAAATCTGCAAACATGATTTCTGCCACTGGTCTTAACCCGCAGAAGGCAGCACCATTTGCTAATCCTAAAATAGCAGCTTCTGATAAGGGAGTGTCTTTAGCACGCTTTGGCCATCTAGACCATATTCCAGCTGTTATGCCAAAATCTCCTCCCATTTTAGCTACATCTTCTCCTAGGATAAAAACACTTTCATCTTTTTCCATTTCTTGATGCAGTGCTTCGTTGATTGCTTTTCCATAAGATATTATTCTACTCATCTGCCTTGAACCTCCCTATCTACGTATACATGGGTAATGGCGTCTTCTGGCTTTGGATCTGGACTTTCTATGGAGTATTCAACCATTTCATCTACCTTGTCAAAGGCTCTTTGTTCAATGGCTTTGATTTCTTCTTCTGTAATTCCCACGGATACAAGTTTTTCATTTGTCCTTTTGATTGGACATTTTTCTTTCCAGGCTTTTACTTCTTCCTCAGGCCTGTAGGCTGCAGGATCACCCGCAAAATGCCCCTGCCAACGATATGTTTTTAACTCTAACAATGTGGGTCCTTCCCCAGCTCTAGCCCTTTCTGCAGCTTCTTTGGCAGCCTCATACACAGCTTCTATGTCATTACCGTCTATTGTATACCCTGGTATATTGTGACCCTTTGCATAGTCTGACAGGTTATCCTGTGGGTGGGCCTCCCTGTAGTGGGTAGAGATTGCATAATGGTTATTTATCAGTACATAAATTATTGGCAAATTCCACACTGCAGCTAAATTCATACTTTCATGGACTTCTCCCCTGCCTAGGGTTCCGTCACCCATGAAAACTACAGTAACATCATCAGTTTCGTTATACTGTGAGGCAAAGGCTGTTCCCAGGGCTGTTACAGTAATGGAGCCTTGAATTGCGTTGTTGCCCATGTTTCTTACAGAAACATCGGAAACGTGCATGCTTCCTCCCTTGCCGCCATTAATACCTGTGGCCTTACCAAATATTTCTGCCATTACCTTTTCCATTGGTGTTCCTGCAATTAGTATTGCTCCGTGACCCCTATGATCGGGAAATTTATAATCTGTCTGCCTTAAAGCCCTCATAACACCCACCTGGGCAGCTTCCTGCCCTATGCTTAGGTGAATAAATCCAGGAACATAGCCCCTTTTTGAGTATTCCTCAACCTTTTCTTCGAATCTTCTTATTAGCACCATATCATAATAGAAGTCTTTTAATTGCTCAACACTCAGCATGTTTCAGTCCCCTCTCCTATATAATTACAAACGCGGCAGTGCAAGTGCCGTTAATTCATACCTAGCTGTAATAGGTATGAATTAACTAAAAAAGCTCTCCTTCAAAATGTCGTATCTAATCTCGCCAGATGTAAAGGCCTTTCCAGTCCTTACATTATGTATCTGGATTTTGGCTACACAATGGAAATCATGATCTATCTCATAAAAATTGCAGTTTGCTTTTTCAAACACGTCACCAAATAATGCTCCATAATATGGGGAGGAATACTGGGATACTAGCTTATCAACTACTTCGGCGATTTCATCATCAGAAGCATCAACCCAAAACTCAGCAATTCCACCATAAAGAAGTGCATCGTTCAATCTGCCCATTGCCTTAACTTCGTCTAGGACAATGGGAGGAATTGGTGCAGTACCACGGGCACAGACTACCTTGCTCACATCAAAACCCTTTTTATACATCTTGTGACAGGTTTGTTCAATTGTTCTAGCTGAAACCTGAATTGCTGTAACTAGTGCAGTACTTGGTGCTACCACTAAATAAACGTCTTCAGGCTTTACATTACATTTTTCTGCTACAATAAGGCCTAAGGTTTCATCTGGAAGCTTCACATCCTGAATGCTTAAGACTACCTCATCATGTTTATCCCTATATGGAGTCATGTTCATGTAGAAATCACTCTCCACAGCTGCTATAGCTCTTGCAGGACCAGATCCAATTGTGGCAAACTCTCCTTCTCCAAGCTGCCAGCCAGCTATCTGAGAAGCAACACATGCTATTAATGGTTCTTTAACATAAACATCGGCAGAAGCAAGGGTATAATCCTTAATTGGGAATTCACCTAGCTTTACTATACCAAGGTCACCTATGGTTATTCTTGTAAGCAAGATGCCTGCTTCCCAGCTCCCTGGGCAATCAAGCCCCATGTCTATAATGGTGACTCCTGCCTTGGTTTTACTTACCTTAACCCCTAGATTATCTGCATTTTCTATAACCTCTTTTACAATCTTTACTGCATTTTTATTGATACTAATCACTTTTATCCTTATCCCCCTTTATTTTGCTTTGATTAGTAACCCAGCCCTTTCTAGCTTGGTTTGCAATGCCTCCATTGATATAGGAACCGGCTTAACTTTAAATGCCTCTGAGAAGGTGTGAAGATAAGAGGCTTTAACTCCATTAAAAGAGATATGCCTATTTAACAGTTTAGTCATACTAGTAACCCCTTTATCTTTTAACCCACAGGGTATGATCCAAGAAAAGTGAGCCAGGTCAACGTTGATATTCAAGGCAAAGCCATGCTTTGTCACCCAGGCTCTAGCTCCAACTCCAACTGCACAAATCTTATCATTGTCCACCCACACTCCTGGCAGACCTGATTTAACCTCTCCCTTGATACCGTATAGCAATAATAAATTTATAATTGAACTTTCCATGGAACGCAGGTAGGACAGTAGGTCTTTATTTCTCCGCTTCAAATCCATAATAGGGTATCCCACCAGTTGTCCTGGCCCATGGTATGTTATATCTCCACCTCTATCTACCCTATGTATGCCTATACCCATTCTTTTAGCTTCATTCTCATTTATTAATAGGTTATTGTCCTTACCATTTCTGCCAATGGTAAGAACCGGGGGATGCACTACTAACAGTAAAACATCCTCCATTTCATTACTGCGTACAGCTTCATTTATTTTTAATTGGAGCTGCCAAACATTCTCATATGGCATTGTTCCTAGATCAACTACTAGCATCCTATCACCAATTTTTTTATTCTGCCTTGGTCACATTATATTTAAAGCGCTGTCTGGTATATAAAAAGTTGTTACGATGTATTCCCACACTTAGAATTTCTGCATGGGGATGTACGTTTGAATCAAAGGGATTGCTATTTCCCATGGATATAGTTCCTCCCACAAAAATTCCTGAATAGTCGAAGAAGCCTTCATCCAAATCCTCATTCTTAAGCAGATGCCATATGTAGGATGGCGATTCCACAATGCATCTTTTTATGCCAAGTTCTCTTAAAATCTTCAATAACACCTTGGAATCCGGTTTGTCTCCCGTACCAGTTGCAAATATAGGAATAATATCCTTAGACTCTCTTATAGTATTTATAATATTTTCAATATCTATATCATCAAAGGTTGCATATGGCCCAAAGACCTTATGGGGTTTTTTAAAGTTCTCGGCCAAGTACTGGGCACCCTTGGGTGACGTTCCAATCCACTTGTCAAGAGCCTCCACACTCCATAAAATATGCTCTAGGGGTATGTCAGTACCATCAAAGGAAACAACTATATTAACTGGAGCGATACTATTCTTATTAAGATGGTTTATCCTCTGTTCAGCAAGCTCATTATCAAATACATGGCAGGTAACATCATCTTCAGCCTGCAGGGTGCCTGCACCCATTATTGCTGCATCAGCATAAGCTCTACACATATTGAGCACCCAGAAATCAGCCAGGGCACCTTCCCCATCTAAAAAGTTTTGCCTGGCAATTAATGGCCCCTGTGGACTGTCAGGAAAGCCTATTTTCCCTTCCATGGAGAACACCAGGCAGCCATAGGTGTAAGGCCTATCCTTGGGTGGCTCTGGAAAATACACATCCCCATAAACCTCTTTAACCTTTGGGGGTACTGCTTTTTCTGGTGAATTTTCCCTTATTTCATCAAGCTGGTCCTTACTATCAAAAAGCTTGGTAATTTTAATACTTTCTGCGGGGAATTCCATTGTGAAAAGTTCTGTCATGTTAATCACCTCTTTATATACCTGCTTTTTTTCTTAGCCTAGCTCCTACTGCTGCTGCCTCTTTTAAAATTGCCTCTTCGTCTACAGTAAGTATTTTCTTGTTTTCCATAATGACCTTACCGTTTATAATCATGGTGTCTACATTTTCCTCTCCAGCAGAATATACCAGGGCAGCCACGGGCTCATTCATGGGCATCGTCTTTGCAGTCATTGGATTAAATATAAACAAGTCAGCCTTTTTGCCAGCCTCAATGCTGCCTAGATGTTTTTCTTTACCTAGAGCTATGGCACCATTAATGGTGGCCATTTTCAACACGTCGTAGGCCGATACCACTGAAGCATCTCGATAAAACACCTTTTGCAATAATGCAGCGTTTTTCATTGTTTCAATCATATCCTGGCTGTCATTACTAGCTGCTCCGTCTGAAGCTAAACAAACTGTTATTCCTTCCTTCATGAACTCACGTATAGGAGCAAAACCTGATGCCAGTATCATGTTAGATGTGGGACAGTAGGACACCTTAACATCATGCTTCTTAAAGATCTCAATATCCCCTGACTGCATATATACACTATGTACAGATATAACATCAGGTCCGAAGAAGCCAATTTCATCTAGGAACTCTATTGTTCTCTTCTTATTTACATCTAACGAGAAGGCATCATCATCCTCAGTCTCCACAATGTGCATGGTTACTGGAAGCTTGTATTTATCAGCAAATTGTCTAACCGCCTGGAATTCTTCCCTATTTAGATCCCATATTATTCCTGGAGCCAGGCAGATGCTTATCATATCACTTTGATCAGCTGGATATTCGTGTAACAACCTTTCAGTGTCTGCTAAGAAATTTGGTACTGTGTCTATTAGCTCACAAAAGTTAGCCTTTGGTAATCCAGCAACATTTGTAAAACCCCTACCCATGATTCCTCTAACACCAACAGTATCAAAAGCCTTTATTACAGCATCTGTCAGCTTGGGCCTGGTATTGGCGTACATGAAATCCAACACTGTTGTTGTTCCACTGTGAACAGATTCCAAACATCCCACTAATGCTGCATAATAGCATGTTTCTTCATCGTAAAAGGGCAGTGCATTTCTTACAGATGCATCTAGCCACTCAATTAAAGGCTTATCCCTGCCCAACCCCTTTAACAAAGTTTGAAAGAGGTGAGTATGGGTATTTATTAAGCCTGGAAAAACCACTTTACCTGTGGCGTCAATAATCTTATCAGCAGCATAAAGCTTTTCATGGTCTTTACCGCTGCCTGCTGCTAGAATTCTGCCATCATTTATGGCTATCCAGCCACTTTCAATATCTGTACCATTGTTATCTACAGTGATGATTCGACCGTTTTTTATAAGTAATTCAATGCTTAGCATTTTAACACACCCTTTTAAGCCATGTTTTTTGATGAATTTAGTACTGTATCACCTAGTTCAGATACAGTTAAGCATATTTCCTGCAGACCCAATTCTTTTTCCAGGCTTGAACCTACCATTGTTATCTGGGGTGGAATTATAAAAGATTTTTTGAGGGTTTGAGGCTGAGCAAATACCTCCCTTGTAGAACCATCCAAGAGGATTTCTCCTTCACAGAAGACTATTGTCCTTTCTGCATAATCAGCTACCAGGGCCATATGGTGGGTAACCACTAGAACTGTGTGCCCAGCCTTATTGAATTCTTTTGCGATTCCCATTATTTGATGGCACCCTCTATAATCCTGACCAGTTGTCGGCTCATCTAAAATAATCAGCCGAGGTTTCATTGCTAGAACTGATGCAATTATTACCTTTGCCCGGTCACCCTTTGAAAGGGCTGGCGGAAATTTGTCTCTAATATGCTCTAAGCCAACATATGCAAGTGATTCTTTAACCCTTGCCTGGATCTCATCCTCGGAAAGCTTGAGATTCCTCGGACCAAAAGCAACCTCTTTTTCTACTGTTTCTGCAAAAAGCTGCCTGTCCGGGTTTTGTAATACAAAGCCTATCTTAGTTGAGAGCCTTGCCACGGTTATTTCTTTTGTATTGACCCCATCAATTATTATATCGCCCTTTGTTGGTTTTAAAAGACCGGTAATGTTTTTTAAGAGGGTAGATTTTCCAGCACCATTTTGGCCAATTATTCCAACAAATTCTCCATTATAGATGGTGGTATTTATATTTTTAAGGGCCGTGAAATTATTTGGATAGGTGAAGGTTAGGTTTTTTATTTCTATGACTGGTTCACGATTAACCATTTGCAGCAGCCCCTCTCTTTTGCTTGCTCAATTCATTTAGTATCATTTGTGACCCTTCCTCTTTAAGAATGGGAAACCCATTTAATTCAAGTCCCCTATCCTTAAGATATAGGGCTAGTTCAGATACTTGGGGTAAGCGGATCCATGCCTTTTGTACTGTTTCTAGATCTTGAAAAATCTCCTGGGGTGTTCCATAAGCGATGAACTCCCCCTGATGAAGCACTGCTACCTTATCGGCAAATAAAGCTATCTCTTCACTCTGATGTGTTGCTATACATATGGTCAAACCATAGTCTTCTCTCAACTTCTTGATAACCTCAAAAACCTCAAGGGTGCCTATGGGGTCTAGCTGAGAGGTTGGCTCATCTAGTACTAAAATATCAGGCTTCATTGCCAAGGCAGCGGCTATGGCTACCCTCTGCTTCTGTCCGCCTGATAGTGCAGTTGGGTGTCTTTCTTCAAATCCCTTTAAACGAACAACTTCTAATGCCCATTCAACCATTTCCTGAATTTCATTTACAGGTTTTTGGAGATTTTCCGCACCAAAGGCAATTTCATTTTTCACTTTAGTTGTAAACAGTTGAGTTTCTGGATCTTCTAGAACAATACCAACCTTCTGGGTAATTGTACAAAGGTTATTTTGCTTTGTGTTTAAACCACAAACATAAACATCACCCTTGAGCTTACCACCCTGTTCCTTTGGAATAATTCCCGTCAGCAGCTGGCAGAAGGTGGTCTTACCTGCACCATTTTCACCCATGATTGCTACGAATTCACCTTTTTGGATTTCCAGGTTTATATTTTTTAAAACATACTCCTTGGTTCTTGGATATCTGTAGCAAACATTTTCTAACCGGATTATTGGTTCGCTCATAATTATTTCCATTCCTTTCGCTTCGCTCAAGGCACAAAACGTAATGAAATGTATTGGCTTCGAGCGAATATTTTATTATTCTAAACTCCTAGGGATAACAGTTAACTACAAATCACGAGGGGGTGAGTG
>JAGXSK010000186.1 GCA_018333845.1 Clostridia bacterium
GCAGAAGCAGGAATGCAGATTACTACTCCTGACAAGGGTCCATGGAAGGAAGCAATGGCTCCAGTATATGACAAATGGGAAGATAAAATAGGCAAGGATGTAATTGAACAGATTAGAAAGCTTGCTGAATAAAGTCGATCAAAATATTAAATGAGTTGAGCAGGATATATATCCTGCTCAACTAAATATAAAGAAAACATGAAATACTTTTTTATAAATTGGCGGGGAGGAAAATCATGGAAACAAAAAAGCAATCCTTCTTCTTTAGTTTTCTAGATAAATTTGAAGACTATTCAGTCACAATACTTTATCTGACTATGATTGTAGTAATATTTTTACAAGTACTTTTTAGATTTGTAATAAAAGCTTCCCTACCCTGGTCAGAGGAACTAGCACGATATATCATGGCTTATGCTGTATTTATTGGTGCAGCTATTGCTGCTAAGGAAGGGGCTCATATTGGCATTAACGTAGTTGTAGGCGCACTGCCTAAGCCCTTTAATAAGTATATGAGAGTTATTGCAATGTTTATATCATTTATATTCTCCGTTGTACTTGTTTACTTGTCTGTATTAATTGTAATGTTTTTAGTTAAAACCGGACAGAAATCACCTGCTATGCTCATACCAATTTGGGTAGCTTATTTTGCTGTGCCTCTTGGAGGAGTTCTCATGAGCATCAGGTTTTTACAATCAACTTACAGACAGTTTAAGGAAGAAGGGGGAGTATAGTAATATGGTTGCAGCACTGCTTTTTGGACTTTTTGCAGTACTTGTAATAGCTAGCGTGCCAATTGCAGTTAGTATTGGGCTGGCTACTATTTTGACAATCTGGGTTACTGACATTGTTGCTGTTCAAGTGGCAGCACAAAGAATGTTTACCGCTGTAGACTCCTTTCCATTGATGGCAGTTCCCTTCTTTATGATTGCTGGAGCCGTAATGGAAAGGGGAGGCATTTCTAAAAGGCTGATTAATTTTGCTAATTCATTAGTAGGAAGTTTTTTTGGGGGCTTTGCACTGGTTACTATCCTGGCATCCATGTTTTTTGCAGCTATTTCAGGATCTTCTCCTGCCACTGTGGCTGCCATTGGCGCTATTATGATTCCAGCCATGGTCAAAAATGGCTACAAGGAAGAATTTGCAACAGCTACCCAGGCTAGTTCCGGTTATATAGGAGTCATTATTCCTCCTAGTATTCCCATGATTACCTATGGTGTAGTGACTGGCACATCCATTGGTGGATTATTTATGGCGGGCTTTGTACCGGGTATGGTTATTGGGTTATCCCTTGCTATAGTAGCAGTTATTACTGCCAGGAAGAATAACTACCGTGGGGCTGACAGGCCAGCTACCCCCGGGGAGATCTGGGCTTCCTTTAAGGATGCCATCTGGGCCATATTCATGCCTATCATCATACTTGGCGGTATTTATGGAGGTGTTTTTACACCTACAGAAGCGGCCAATATAGCTGTTGTTTATGGTTTAATCGTGGGTTTATTTGTTTACAAGGAACTATCTATTAAAGATCTGCCACAAATTTTGAGAACTGCAGCTATCAGCAGCTCATTGGTTCTGCTAATTGTGGCGGCAGCATCAGCTTTTGGTTTAATTTTAACAAGAGAGCAGATTCCCTTGAAGGTTGCTCAGATGTTAATAGCCATTACGGATAATCCTTTGATGCTGCTTATGATATTAAACCTGCTGTTACTAGTTGTTGGTACATTTATGGAGACAAATGCGGCTATTATTATCCTGGCTCCCATACTTTTCCCCGCAGTTATTCAGTTGGGAATAGACCCAATTCACTTCGGTATTATCATGGTAGTGAACCTGGCAATAGGTATGGTTACACCACCCCTTGGCGTGAATCTTTTTGTTGCGTCCAGTATGCGGAAGATGCCAATAGAAAAGCTCATAAATGCTAACTGGTGGTATTTACTGGCATCAATTATAGCCTTGTTTGTTATTACCTATTTCCCAGGGCTAAGCTTATGGCTGCCAGGTATTCTTAAATAAACCAGTAAACTCCATTGGTTTTACTAATATGCACAAGGAGGCGTAAGTCTTGGCAGAAAGAGAGTTTAATCTTAAATATGGCAAAGGAACAGTTTCATTTTCCATCCCAGAAGAACAAATTCTTGATGTTGTGCTGGGTAAAGAGTATCCAGCACTTGAAAATCTAGAAGCAGCATATTTAAACGCCCTTGATCATCCCATTGATGCTCCTCCCTTAAAAGAAATTATTAAGCCCGGGGATACTGTGGCCATTACAGTAAGCGATATTACAAGGGCATGGCAGAAAAATTATTTAACACTGCCCCTTCTTATTAACTATTTAAATGCAGCAGGGGTACCTGACGAAAATATCACCATAGTTATTGCTGTAGGCGGACACAGGGCAAATACTGAACAAGAATGCAGGGAATTATGCTGTGAGGAAGTTTATAGCAGGGTTAAAGTTGTCAATCATGACGCCTGGGATACTAAGAACATGGTATACCTTGGCAAAACAAGCAGGGGAACTGAGGTTTCAGTTAATAGAATCTTTACAGAAGCTGACAAGGTTATATTAACCGGTGGTATTATTTATCACTACATGGTTGGCTATGGCGGAGGAAGAAAAAGTGTTTTGCCTGGGATTGCTTCAATCAAGACCATTCAACAAAACCACCTGTGGGCCATGGGACCTGAACTGGGAAGCGGCTCAAATCCACGTTCCGCCTCAAAGTATACCAGGGGCAATGAATGTCATGAGGACATGATGGAAATAGCAGCCTTTGTCAACCCAGATTTTATAGTGAATGTTGTTCCCAATCCAAATGGGGATATAGCAGGAGTTTTTGCCGGCAACTGGGTTTCAGCATGGCTCCATGGAACAGAGCTTGTGGACAAAATGTACGGGATTGAAATCCAGGAAGAAGCTGATATTGTTATAGCTACTGCCGGGGGATATCCAAAGGATATAAACCTTTACCAGACAGGAAAGACAATGGATAATGCCTATTATGCCATGAAAAAAGGCGGAGTTGCCATTATCCTGTCAGAATGTCCGGATATTATGGAGCCTGAGGAATTTACCCAATGGTTTAACTATGAATCAACCTATGAAATGGAAAGGGCATTAAGGGCAAATTTTACAATTCCAGGCTGGGTTGCTTTTAAAGAGGTAGAATGCAGTGACAAGGGTGCTTTTATCCTGCTGACAAAACCAGAGAACGTTGAATTTGCTAAAAAGGCAAAGCTTATTCCTGTAACTTCCATTGAGGATGCTTTAAAAATTGCTTATGAAAAATGTGCAACACCTAATCCCAAAGTAACTATTATGCCGCAAGGTGCAAATACTTTTCCTATAGTTAAAAAATAGAAAAATACAGTGCTTAATAGCATAAAGATAGTATTAAAATACTATCAGGCTTAAATTTTATTGCAGATTGGAGGTATAAATATGAGTACCTGGACAGCACCGACTCAAGCTTCAGCAAGAAAGAAGGTTACAATTCATACCCTAATGGAGAAAAAAGCAAGGGGAGAGAAAATTACCTTTATTACAGCCTATGATTTCCCAACTGCTGCTATAGAAGATAAAGTAGGTATTGATATTATTTTAGTGGGAGATTCCCTTGGAATGTGTGTTTATGGGTTTGACAGCACACTGCCGGTAACTATGGACATGATGGTAAACCACTCCAGGGCTGTTAGAAAGGGAGCTCCAAATTGTTTTGTAATAGGTGACATGCCATACATGTCCTATCAAATATCTGTTGAGCAGGCCGTTGCTAATGCAGGAAGGCTAATGCAGGAGGCCGGCGTTGATGGTGTTAAGCTTGAAGGCGGCATTGAAATGGTGGACAGAATAAGTGCTATTACAAAGGCAGGTATTCCAGTTATGGGGCACCTGGGACTTACTCCCCAGTCAGTTGCCATGCTGGGTGGATTTAAAGCACAGGGCAGGGATGTTTCAGCAGCAATTAAGCTCATAGAAGATGCAAAAGCCCTTGAGGAGGCAGGCTGTGTGAGCATTTTATTGG
The DNA here is from genome assembly GCA_018333845.1 of Clostridia bacterium. Taxonomy (GTDB): domain Bacteria; phylum Bacillota; class DSM-16504; order Desulfitibacterales; family Desulfitibacteraceae; genus Desulfitibacter. Next base: position 4,029 of record JAGXSK010000186.1, read on the forward strand.
AAGCTATACCTGCTGAAGTAGCCCAGATTATTACTGAAAGGGCAAATATTCCTATCTTAAGTATTGGCGCAGGACCCTACTGTGATGGGCAGGTTCTTGTGGTACATGACCTGTTGGGTTTCTTTGGAGGGCACGTTGCCAAGTTTGTTAAGCAATATGCAAATATGAATGAGTATATTGAAAAAGCACTCCTTGAATACAAGGCAGACGTTGAAAATGTTACATTCCCAGGTCCAGAGCACTGCTACAAGATTAATGAGGAAGAATTGGCAAAGCTTAGAAAGGCATTAGAAGAAAACTAGAGTGGAACTTGCAAATATATAAAGCCGATTAAAATGAAATTGGGGTGAGAAAAAATCATGCTAAAAAGCCAACACCTTAGAAAAGTAAACACCCAGGGAGATGGACTGCGCCTGGGAAGCGGCTGGACACCATCAGACCTGGCAAAACCCCAGGTGCTGATAGACAGTGTATTTGGAGACAGCCACCCAGGAAGCTATCACCTGGATAGACTAGTAAAATCAGCAAAAAATGGACTATACAGCGTGGGCTGCAAACCGGCAGTATACACAGTAACAGACATGTGTGACGGAATAGCCATGGCCCATGACGGAATGAACTACTCATTGGTGTCAAGAGAAGTCATAGCAATGATGGTAGAAATCCATGCCCTGAGCGCACCCTTTGACGGCATCATGCTCATATCAAGCTGTGACAAGTCAATACCAGCCCATCTAAAAGCATTAGCAAGACTTGACATGCCAGGGATCCATATCAGCGGAGGAGCAATGATGCCAGGACCAGACTATCTATCATCAGAAAAGCTCTATGGCTCAGGCTTCAAGGAAAAAAGAGGCGAGATCACAAGCCATGAATTACTAGTAGAACAAATCAACTCCTGCCCAACCTGTGGAGCATGTCAATTCATGGGCACAGCAAGCACAATGCAGACCATGTCAGAAGCATTGGGCTTGAGCCTGCCGGGCAATGCCCTGATGCCGGCAAGCATCAACCAGCTGGAGCACTTATCGTATAAAGCAGCAGAAAAAGTAAAAGAGCTCATGGAAAAAGGCATAACCCCAAGACAAATACTAACAAGAAAAGCCTTTGAAAACGCAATCATCATCCATGCAGCAATCTCAGGCTCAACAAATGCAACCCTGCATATACCGGCAATAGCCCGTGAAGTAGGCCTTGACATAACAGCAGACCTGTTTGAAGAAATACACGCCAGGGTACCAGTACTAGTAAGCCTGAAAACAAGCGGCAAATGGCCCACAGAACTTCTATGGTTTGCAGGAGGAGTACCAGGACTAATGATGCAGCTAAAAGACTACCTGCATTTAGATGCATTGACAGTCACAGGCAAAACAATAGGAGAAAACCTGGAAGAATTAGAACGAGACGGCTACTTTGAAGTAGGAAAAGGCTATCTAAGAAACTATAGACTGACAGCAGAAGAAATAATCCAGCCAATAGACAAGCCATACAAGCAGGGTGGAGGACTAGCAGTATTATACGGAAACCTGGCTCCAGAAGGAGCAGTAGTAAAACACGCGGCAGTAGACCCCAAAATGCACGTACACACTGGACCGGCAAAACCATATGACAGTGAAGAAGCAGCAGTAGAAGCAATATTATCAGGAGAAATAACCCCGGGAGACATGATTATCATCAGATACGAAGGACCCCAGGGCGCAGGAATGCCGGAGATGCTTAGAACAACAGAAGCCATATATACAAACCCAGAACTAGCAGCAACAACAGCGCTAATAACAGACGGAAGATTTTCAGGAGCAACCAGGGGACCGGCAATAGGCCACGTATCCCCAGAGGCAGCAACAGGAGGACCCCTGGCATTGGTAGAAGAAGGAGACCTGATTACAGTAAACATTCCCGAAAGGAAGCTGGAAATAGTAGGAATAGCGGGTAAAGAAACAAGTAAGGAAGAAGTTGAAAAAGTACTGGCAGAGCGTAAAAAGAACTGGACTAGACCAGTTAAAGAAAACAAGGGTGTCCTTGGGTTATTCCAATCCCTGGCGGCTTCACCCATGAAGGGTGCCTATCTAGAGTGGACCAAGTAAGTTATTTAAAGGGGGCAGCCAGGGGGACGCCCAAGCTGCCCTCGTATTACCAACCCCATATACACAAATTTTCATCGGGCATGTTTCAATCTAATTATTAGAAGCTTCTGTGCCTGGATTATATTTTTCAAGTGCTTTCATGATCAAGGATTTGGTACTGTGTAAGTGGAGTGCTATTTTTTCATAAGCTTCAAGCTCTGTGCCCTTTTCTATTGCTTCCACAATAACCCTATGCTCAGATAAAGCAGAGTATAATCTGTTTTTGTCCTTGAGTGTCTCCAGGGCAATTAGCTGTATTTTGTCCCGATGGGATCTGTAAATATCATTAAAGCATTTATTGCCGCAATGCTTGACTATGCTTTCGTGGAATAATCTATCTGCGTTCCAAAAGTCCTTTGAGTCTTCTTTTTGATTGGCTATTTCCTGATATTTTATTGCTTTTTTTAATTCATGCAAAAGGTCTGCAAAATTGCCAGGGGAGCTTTTCTTTGAAATAATCAGCTGTCTGATGGAAAAGCCTTCTATGGCCTCTCTAAGTTGGAAGATATCAATTATTTCTTTCTTGGAAATCATTTTTATAATAAAGCCCCTATAGGGTACAACATCAATAAGTCCCTCATGCTGCAATTGCAAAACAGCTTCCCTGACTGGGGTCCTGCTAACGCCAATATTATTGGCAACCCACTGGTCAGAATAAAGTTTGCCAATTTCAAGGTCAGTATTTAAGATAGCTTCACGTAGGTAATCATATACCTGTTCTTTTAAACTTGGAGCCTTTTTAATATTCACCATATCACACCCTACAGTTGATATAGTTATTATAGCAAATTAACTTTAAGTTGTACAAGTTTTAACTTGCCAAACTAACATGTTACATGGTATACTCAAAATGTTACATGGCAGCAGTAAAGGTGTAAACGAATATGATAAAATAATCAGAATTTTACAGCAAATACCTAATAGTTGTAAATACCCATTAAAAATGCCTTATATTAGAAAGCAGCACTACTTGAGCTATGCTTTTGTGTGGGGAGGTGAAAATGCCAGATTTTATAAAAGCACTATAGAGGTAGGCACTATTATAAAAGAGATTGATTTAAGGGAGGAGATTTTCAATGAGTTTTAGAGTAAAAAGTGTTGTTGTACTTATGATGGCTGTATTGTTAATGGTTGCAGCTGTTGGCTGTGGGGGAAATAAAGGTGCAGATGGCAACAATAATGCTGCTACTCCAGAACCTCAAAAAATGTCATTAAAGGTTGGTCACGTGTTAGCTCCTGACCACCCTTATCAGATTGGTCTTGAAAAGTTTGCCGAATTGGTAAAGGAAAAAACAGATGGATTAGTTACTGTAGAAGTCTTTCACAGCTCCCAATTGGGTAATGAAAGGGAAGCTATTGAAGGTGTGCAGATGGGTACATTAGACATGACCCTGGTTTCCACAGCTCCCCTGGCGGGATTTTCAAATGCATTTCTAGTATTTGACCTGCCATTTATTTTCCAGTCTAGAGACCATGCTTATGCTGTTCTAGATGGACCTATTGGGCAGGACATACTTAAGGATTTAGAGAAAAATGGTATCCTGGGTCTAGGTTATTGGGAAAATGGTTTTCGTAACCTGACTAACTCTAAGCGAGAGGTTGTAGTACCCTCTGATGCGGCAGGATTAAAAATAAGAACAATGGAGAATAAAATCCATATGGCCAGCTTTAGAACCATAGGTGCTGACCCAACTCCCATGGCCTTTGGAGAATTATTTACTGCCCTGCAGCAGGGTACAGTTGATGGTCAGGAAAACCCAATCCCAATTATATATACATCTAACTTCTTTGAAGTACAAAAGTATCTATCCTTGACAGGCCATTTTTATGCAGCAGCACCACTTCTAATAAACAAGGCCCTTTTTGACAAGATGACTCCTGAGGTGCAAAATGCTATTCTTGAAGCAGCTATTGAGGCAAGAGACTTTGAAAGAAGCCTGGTAGCTGAAATGGATACCAATTTATTAGATGAAATCAAGGCTAAGGGCATGATTGTAACAGAAGTTGATAAAGATGTATGGTTAGAGGCCATGATGCCAGTATATGCTGAATTTGAAAATGAAATTGGAGCAGATCTAATTGATGCAGTTTTAAATTATAACTATTAGGAAAATCAAAAACGGGCCAGTTTTACCTTCTGGCCCGTTATACTTAATTATATACCATGAGTGGGAAGATACATTCTTCTTCCATATGAAGAACATGCTTCAAAGGAGGGCCAGCGATGACACCAGACATTATAAATCGATTAAAAAAAATTGTGGGAAACAATGATGTGCTGACAAGCAAGATTTCCATGGAAATGTATGCATATGACTCTTCACCATTTATATTCCAGCCTGGGGCTGTTGTATTTCCTGAAAGTACAGAGGAAGTAGCAGAGATAATGAGGCTTGGCAATGAAACAGGAATCAAGGTAGTACCAAGGGGTGCAGGAACCTGTTTAAGTGGGGGAGCTGTCACTCCAGATAGGGGCATAATCCTTGTTCTTACTAAAATGGATAAGATTCTCGACATTGACGTTATAAATGAAACGGCCCTAGTGGAAACAGGCGTGATTAACTTGAACCTAACTAAAGCCGTGGAGTCAATGGGATACATGTTTGCGCCTGACCCAGCCAGTCTAAAGGTTGCTACCATTGGCGGCAATGTGGCAGAATGTGCAGGGGGAATCAAGGGAGTAAAGTACGGTGTCACAAAGGAGCACGTTCTTGGTATGGAAGTTGTACTGCCAACTGGCGAAATAGTACAGCTTGGCGGTTTCCCAAACCCGGCTGACAATAGGCCTAATCTGGCAGGAATTTTTAATGGTTCTGAAGGCACCTTTGGGATTATTACCAAAATTCTTGTAAAGCTTACCAAAAAGCCAGAGGCAGTAAGGACCATGGCAGCCATATTTGACAGCCTGGATAAGGCAGGAGAAGTAGTATCTGCTATCATTTCAAAGGGTATTATACCTACTACCCTGGAAATCATGGACAAAGCCTCCCTCAGGGCAGTAGATGACTTTTTAAATCTAGGATTTCCAAAGGATGCTGAAGCCCTGCTGCTTATAGAGGTTGATGGGTATGCAGTGGAGGTTGATGAACAGATTGATACCATTGCTGGGATATGCAGGGAGATGGGTGCCAGCAGCTACAAAAAGGCTGAAAATGAAGCAGAACGTGAGAATCTGTGGAAGGCCAGACGTTCCGGCAATGGAGCTCTAGGAAGGATAAAACCTGCTTACATGGTTCAAGATGCTACAGTTCCTAGGAGTAAACTGCCGGAAATGTTTCGCAAGGTGACAGAATTGGGTCAGAAATATAATATTATCATTGCCCAGATAGCCCATGCAGGAGATGGCAATCTGCATCCGCACTTGATGTATGATCCAAAGGATGAGGCAGAACATCACAGAGCAGAAGAGGCTAGTGCAGAGATATTTAAGGCCGCCCTTGATATGGAAGGCTGCTTAACTGGAGAACATGGAATTGGATTAGAAAAATTACCCTACATGGAGCTTGCATTCAGCAAGGATGATCTGGAATTTAAAGCAAAAATGAAAAAAATTTTAGACCCTAATTCAATTTTAAATCCTGGAAAGGTGATTAAGGCTGGTTAAAAGGCACTAATGGGAGGGTGGCAATAAGTATGAATTCTGTTGAAGGAAAAATAAGGGAGAAACTGCCGGCACTACAGGCAGATATAATAGAGGAGAATCTAGTAGTTTATCCTCAAAACTCTGAAGAAGTTAGTTCCTTTATTAAGCTTTGCAATGATGAGAAGATAAGCATGGTGCCTATTGGCAGCGGAAGCCAAATAATTGGAGCCGATAAGACAAAGGTCTATTTGTCTATGCGCAAAATGAACAGGATAGTGGAACTGGCTAAAGCCGATTTGACAGTTAGCGTTGAAGCTGGAATTAGTATTAAAGAGCTGGCTGAAGCTTTAAGAGAATATAATTTTTTACTGCCGGTAAGTCATCATGAAAAGCCAAACTCAACTATCGGCGGTTTGCTGGCCAGGGATGCAGGGGGCATTGAACAGTATGCCCGTGGTACTATCCATGATTATTTGTTAGGACTTGAATTTATCACCCCTACAGGTGAGCTTATAAAAACAGGTGGAAAAACTGTAAAAAATGTGACCGGCTACGACTTTACAAGGTTATTTGCCAAAAGCTGGGGAACCCTGGGTGTTATTGTCAAGGCCACTTTTAAGTTAATTCCCATGCCCGTTGAAAAGGCTCTCTTTATAACCCATGGAGTTTCAATTGATGATTTGACCCAGCAAATGAAGGAAGTGTTGGCAAAAAGGTATGCTCTGGTGTCCTTTATGGGAATGTCAGGAAAGGTGCTGGGACTAGATGAAGGGTTAAGGTATGGAGGAGTTTTTGTCCTTGCCGGCTCCAGGCAGGCTGTGACACATCAGCTGCAGGCCTTGAAAGGGTTACTGGACATTAAAGAAATAATTACAGGGACAGACAGCGTGGATGATTACCTGGAAGACCTGCTGGGCAGCAAGGCTTCACAGGCAGAGATAATACTTGGAACAGATCGCAGGACCCTCTTGGATTATCTGCCAAGGGAGCTTGATGCAATATTGGATAACACCTCCATGGACATTGTACTGGACGGGGGAAGTGGCCTGGTGCAATTAACAACCACCAATGTGCAAGAAGTTAAAAAAATGCTAGGGGAACGTCTGCAGGAGTTTAATTTCAGCTTTAGTGACGAAAGGTCACCTGTGGATATCTTGTATAACAGGATTAAAAGAAGCCTTGACCCTAATAGGATTATGTACCCAAACAACCCAAGGTTTGTGGAGGTGAGCTAGATGGAAGAAAAGATTTTAAAATGCAACAAATGCGGCTTCTGTCAGGAAGTGTGCCCAACCTATATAATTACAAAAAACGAAGCAAATGTTGCCCGGGGCAGAGTAAGGCTGGCTCGCCTGGTTTGTGAGGGCAGCTATAAATGGGGAAGTGAACCAGAAATAGAACAGCATATTAAAAGCTGTCTGTTATGTAAAGCCTGTGTCACAAACTGCCCATCATCTGTAGCAACTGACAAAATCATGATGGAGGCAAGAGAGAAGATAAATGCTGCTAATGGATTTTCCTTATTTCATAAGGCAGCTTACAGGGGAGTTTTTTCCAACCAGAAGAGATTTAAGGCTGTGTCAAGCCTGGCCCGTTTTTATCAGCATAGTGGGGCCAGATGGCTGGTCAGGGGCAGCGGCATCCTGGGAGTAGTGAAAAAAGTAAAGAGAATGGAAGACCTACTGCCTCCACTCCCAAAGAAGAGTTTTTTCCAGCAGGCACCTGATCTAATAAAAAATATTGCCAAGCCCAGGTTCAAGGTGGGTTATTATGTTGGTTGTGCCACTAATGCCTTTTTCAGCCAGGTTGCAGCAGCCACTGTAAAGGTGCTTCAGCATCACAACTGTCAGGTGTATGCCCCGGAGGTTGAGTGCTGCGGCGGACCCCATCAAAGTGCAGGAGACTTTGATGAGGGAAGAAGACTGGCCAAGGACAATATTGACAAGTTTACAGGCAAAGACCTGGACTATATTGTCATTGACTGTGCAACGTGCGGCAGCACCTTGAAAGAATATGCTGAACTCTTGAAAGATGATAGAGAGTATAGCCAGAAGGCTGAAGAAATCAGCAATAAAATAGTTGATGTCAATAAGTTTGTACTTGAACATTTGGAAGTAGACTCTAAAAACTTAAAAAATATATCATACAAAGTCAGCTATCATGACCCGTGCCATGGTGTGAGGGGCTTAAAGGTAAACCAGGAGCCAAGAGAGCTTCTTAAATTAATTCCTGGCGTTGAATTTATAGAGATGAAGCAGGCAAATTGGTGCTGCGGAGGAGCAGGTTCCTACTGCTTTCTCCAGGATGATAACTCTGAGGCTATCCTTCAGATGAAGCTGGATAATTTTCGGGAAACTGGAGCTAATATTCTAGCTACCTCCTGTCCGGCATGTATGATGCAGCTTGGCCATGGGCTCAGAAGCAGAAAGATCAAGGCTGATACACTCCATCCCATGGAGCTATTAGATAAAGCTATAAACACCTAACCCAACCTCCTTTTTATATAATCCAGCAGGCCATGTGCCTGCTGGATTATAAGTGATTTCATGGTGTACAAAAATTCACATAACCTCCTCATTATGTATAACTCAGCAGGGCATATACCTGCTGAGTTATACTAGATAAGCTCAAGTATTATTTTTCCATAGTGATATTATTATTTAATAGAGAAAATAATGTTGTAGGGTAGTTGTTCTTTACATATGTAAGTTGAAAAACAAAAGGGAAGAATATAAAATAATAGTTGAAATGGAGGGGTACTAGATGAGAGTTAAGGAAATACCCAGGATGTATCGCATCAAGCAGAACTTTAATGTTAAACGAATTGAAAATGTTGAGGAAGCTATTGCTGATGGTATTAGCCAGTATAAAGAACTGTTCTTTCCGGGAGCCAAAATTGGAATTGCAGTGGGCAGCAGGGGCATATACCAAATTCCCAAAATGGTCAAAGCAGCTGTAGCTGAAGTTAAAAAGCATGGCGCCATTCCCCATATAATTCCTGCAATGGGAAGCCATGGAGGAGCTACTGCAGAGGGACAAGAAGAATACTTAAAGGGTTATGGTATAACAGAGGAAACAGTGGGTGCACCTGTTTTAAGCAGTATGGAGGTTGAGCAGGTAGGAACCCTTGAACCTGAAGGAATGCCTGTTTATTGTGACAAAATTGCCCTAGCAATGGATGGGCTTATTATGCTGAACAGAATCAAGCCCCATACCGACTTTCATGACATTACTGAAAGTGGTCTATTAAAGCAAATGGCCATTGGTTTTGGAAACCATATTGGAGCGTTGGCTATCCATGAGTTTGGCATCTATGGACTTGCCAAGCTAATACCAAGGGCTGCCAGGGTAATCATGGAAAAAGCACCTATTCTCCTAGGGATAGCTGTTTTGGAAAATGCCGAGGATACTACAGCTATCATTGAAGTTTTACCCAAGGATAAAATAGAAGAAAGAGAAAAGGAACTAATTATTGAAGCTAAAAAACTCATGCCGAGCCTGCCCTTTAGAAATGCTGATGTTCTTGTTGTTCAGAAAATGGGCAAAAACATTAGCGGAGTAGGCATGGATTCTAATATTACCGGCAGAATACTTGTCAGGGGTCAAGAGGAAAGCGATGATTTGTTTATTTACAGGATTGTCTGCCTGGATTTGACAGAGGAAAGTCACCATAATGCCCTGGGAATAGGCCTTGCAGATGTTATTACCCGGAGGCTGTATGAAAAGGTTGATCTGGAAACAACCTATGCCAATGTAATATGTTCAGGCTTCCTTGAAAGAGGTTTTATACCCATTATTCAGAACTCAGATAGAGATGCCATTTTAACCGCCCTGTCCTGCTGCAACAGAAAGGTGACAATGGAAGATGCCAGGGTTGCACTCATTAAAAACACCTTGGAGGTAAAAGAAATCCTTGTATCTGAGGCCCTACTTGAGCAGGTCAAGGAAAGAGATTATGTAGAAGTATTGGGAGAAGAAAAACTAGAGTTTGATCCAGAGGGCAATCTAAAGCAAGACAAGGGGACGGTTCCTCTGTCTTGTTTGATATAAGAGCAGAAAGTATAAGTTTGAGGAAACCAGATAAAAGGTTTCCTTTTTTGCACTAATAAACTGGATACTTCGGCATAATTCAAGTTTCTATTTATGTGGCAATAAGATAATTTTATAATTTATATATGCTTTGTATTACTATTATTGGAAAAAATAATAAAAGAAACTTGGATATATTAAAGGTTTTTACCATAAGCATATAGAAAATTATTTAACAAAATATTTAAATTATTAGATAAAATTAAAATGGGAAGTGACTAACTTGCATGAAATGGCAATATTAGACAATATGTTAGATGTGATAAATTGCCAGATGAAGGAGCACAATATAAAAACCTTAAAAAAGGCAAAAATTGTTGTTGGGGAGCTTACAGGTGTTGTGCCAGAGGTTCTTGAATTCTGCTGGCAGTTGTCTGTTGAAAACTCCCCCCATGAGGAAGCAGTACTTGAAATAGAGAAAGTTAAAGCAGTTGCACTATGCAGCAGGTGTGCAAATGAGTACCTGATCAGCCTTGGCCATGCATGTAAAAACTGTGGCGGCGGCGCCAGGGAGATACTTTCCGGCAGAGAGCTGTATGTGGACTATATTGAAGGCGAGCAGGTGGA
>JAGXSK010000187.1 GCA_018333845.1 Clostridia bacterium
ATGCTGATGGCAGCAGCAAGGTTAAATCTGCCCACTATTATTGTTACTGGCGGACCAATGGAAACAGGAAGATACAAGGGCCAAAATGTAGACGTAAATACAATAGAAGTTGCAACAGGTGCATTTAAGGCTGGAAGGATTACCGAAGAAGAATTTAAAGAGATTGAGAATAGTGTTTGCCCTGGTCCAGGCTCTTGTCAAATGATGGGAACGGCCAATACCATGTGCTGTTTAACTGAAGCTATAGGTTTATCCCTGCCAGGAAGTGCAGCTGTACCAGCGGTTGCAGCTAAACGATTGGTAATTGCCAGAGAATCAGGAAGACAGATTATATCCCTGGTGGAAAAAGGTATTACTGCTGGACAAATTATAACTAAAGAATCAATAGAAAATGCAATTAAGGTTGGACTTGCAATTGGTGGCTCTACAAATCTTGTACTGCATATTTTAGCACTAGCCCATGAAGCAGGAATTCAACTAGATATAGAAGAGTTTGACAGTCTCAGCTTGAAAACGCCCTATATTGCTTCACTGGTCACTGCCAGTAAATATGATATGGTTGATTTTTATAGAGTGGGTGGGATACCTGCCGTTATGAAAGAGCTGATGCCCCTTTTAAACAAACATTGTGTTACAATAACTGGATATTCAATGGAGACTAATATAAATAGCCTTAATCCACCTGAACCAGATGGCAAAGTGATTAGAAGTTTAAAGAACCCATTTAAACCCACAGGAGGTTTAGCAGTGTTAAAAGGAAATCTGGCTCCAGGGACCGCTATAGCAAAACCAGCTGCTATACCAGAAGATAGACTTGTTTGTTCTGGTCCTGCAAAAGTATTTGATGCAGAAGAGGACTTAATTGCAGCAATCCATGATGGGAAAATTAAACCAGGGGATATTATAGTAGTTCGTTATGAAGGACCTAAAGGTGGACCAGGAATGAGAGAAATGTATACTCCACTAAAATTACTAGATGGATATGGACTGGCGGAAAGTGTATTTTTGATAACTGACGGAAGATTTAGTGGATCTAACAAGGGTGGATTCATAGGACACATATGTCCTGAAGCAGCTGAAGGTGGCCCAATAGCTCTGGTTAAGGATGGAGATATAATATCCATAGATATTAACCGGAGGAATATTACTCTTGAGGTGCCTGATGATGAAATAGAAATCCGCAGAGCCGGATGGACGAAAAAAGAACCTAAAGTAAAAAAAGGTTATCTCGCATTATACGCAAAAATAGTTAGCTCAGCAAATAAGGGTGCTATTTTAAGTTCAGCAGAATAAGGAATAAGAAAGTGGTGATTAAATGCTTTTTGATTTAATAAAAAGGTTTAAGAATAAACTTGAAACACAAACAGTTTATGGGCCGTTTTCAAAAACCAGCGACCCTGGTATAGTTGAAGCTGCTGGTTATGGGGGATTTGATTTTATAATAATTGATTTAGAACATGGACCAAATAATATACAATCAGCCCAAAATCTTATTAGGGCAGCTCAGGTATCAGGTATTTTCCCTATTATCAGGGTAAAAGAAAATTGTGTTAATATTATTGGAGAAGCTCTTGACATTGGTGCGGCAGGAATTCAGGTTCCTCAAGTATCAAAGCCTGAAGATGTACAAAGGATTATTAAATTGGCCAAATTTGCACCTCAAGGAATGAGAGGGGTTTGTCGATTTGTGCGGGCTGCAGAATATTCTTCTATGACAAGATTTGAGTATTTCGCTAACTCAAATGAAACATTAATAATAATTCAGTTGGAGGGCCAGGAAGCAATTGATAATTTGAAAGACATAATGGATATGCCAGGTATAGACATCATATTCATAGGACCTTATGACTTATCACAATCTTTAGGACTATCTGGGCAGATAGACCATCCATTAGTAGAAGAAAAGATGAGCCAAATTATTGACCTATGCAAAGCAAAGGGTATTCATATAGGTACCTTTGTGGATAACTTAGAAAATGCCAAGAAATGGCGAATTGCTGGGGTAAAATATATTGCTTATTCGGTAGATATGGGTATATTTTATGAACAATGTAAAAATATTGTTGACGAATTAAAAGCGAATTGATTAGGAGTTTTACTAATGAATAATAATAAAAAACTGAGGCATATAGAATTCTGGTCAGGGGGAAAAATGAACAGGCCTTTATTTGGATTTAGTTTGGGTTCATATTTTCCTGCAAAAAGATATTTAGGTGCAGAAAAACTCTTGGTTGATGGTTTGCATGTTACTCCTGAAATGATAATAGTGGAAGATTTTTTAGACGATTATGAGAGAATGTATAAAGAAACTATAGATGTGGAGCAGGATTTAACCCTGGTAGCCAGCCCGTATACCGGCATACCCTGGATGGAAGCCATATTAGGGTGTGAAATTATTGGTGGACAAAGTTCTTTTATTGCTGAACCTATGCATTTAAGTTGGGAGCAAATAGGAGATATAACATTTGATCCTGATAATTTGTGGGTTAAAAAATATATGGAGTTTATTGAAAAACTTATTATCTTATCTAAGGGAAGATTTCCAATAGGGCAGCCCATATTGCGGGGAGTTTCTGACATGATGTCCTGTCTTAGAGGGCACGAGCAATTTGCTATAGACTATATACTATATCCTGACGAAAGCATAGTGCTTCAAAGCAAACTAACTAAATTCTACATTCAATTTATAAAATATCAGCAGGAATGGCTTAATGAATTTTCTGGCGGAACAGGTTTTGGCTTTTACAGCCTCTGGACTCCTGATAAAGCCATATGGTTTCAGGAAGATGCATGTGCTCTTCTTTCTCCTAAACTTTATGCCAAATATTTAAGAAAAGCAAATGAAGAAATTTCAAGGGTATATCCATTCAATTTAATTCATTTACATCCAGCTTCACTATTTGCCCTTGATGAAATACTTACAATTGAAGAACTTAAAGTAATCCAGATAAATAAAGATGTGGGTGGACCAACAATAGAAGAATTGATACCATATTTCATTAAGGTAGTAGAAAAAGGGAAAAGACTTTTGGTATGGGGAGATCTATCCTTGGATGAAGTGAAATTAATTTGCAGAAAAGTGCCCATGAAGGGTGTATGTCTGCATATAGTTGCAGAAGATACAAACATTGCTATAAATATAAGTATTTTTATAAATAAATATAGAAATAGTGACAATAATATGTACAATTGTATATAAGAAAAAGAACTAATTATGACTTTTAAGGAATGATATGGTCGGTTTAGTTAAAGGAGAACAGTATAAATGGATGCAAAAAACCAAATTAATTCTGTAGCCAAGGCTTTATCAGTATTAGAGATAATAGGCAAGTCTGAGAAAGAACTTACACTCACGGAAATTGCAAGAATTCTTGATATGCACAAAAGTACGGTTTTTCGTTTGCTTTCAACTTTAGAAAATAACGGTTTCGTTACAAGAGATAACATTTCAGGTAAGTACAAATTAGGTCTAAAAATTTTACAACTTGCAGGAGAACTATTAGAAAATATAGACTTGCGTAAAATTGCCAGACCAGTACTGGAAAGGCTTGTTGAAGATTGTAACGAGACAGTCCATCTAGTTGTATTGGACAAAAATTATATAATTTATATTGATAAGGTTGAAAGCTGTAATACAATCCGGCTATATTCTCGTATTGGTGTCCAAGGTTTTGCCCATTCCACTTCGGCTGGCAAAGTAATGTTAGCCTTTTTACCGGAGAGAAGATTAAAAAACCTGATTTTAGAAGCTGAACTGCCCAAGAGAACTCCTAACACTATAATTGACTATGAAGTATTAATGGAACACCTGGCAATGGTAAGAAAGAAAGGATATGCTGTAGATGATATAGAAAATGAAGCAGGAGTAAGGTGTGTTGCAGCACCAGTTAGAAACCATCTTGGTCAGGTTGTTGCGGCAGTGAGCATTGCTGGTCCTAGTGAAAGAATGACCATTGATAGAATTGAGAATTCTTTATGTCATAAAGTTATGGAAGCTGCAGAAAAAATTTCCCGCCTCCTTGGATATAGCGTTCCCACTAATTAATCACCCCGAAACGGGAAATATTTACCCTGACATCAATGTATATATCAGCATAGGGGTAGTGTTCCCTCCAGTCAATTTCCTGGAAAGCTTGAAAGTATTTAGCCTGAAAATCTTTTGCCCAGTGTCAGGGGGTCTGAATTGGCCTCCTGCATTTTTTATTACATAATACTTTTCCCCAACCTGACTAATGTAGTTCATGGCACTCATAATATTTTATTATTAAATTTGCTTATAGCAGCAGGAAAATGAAAAAACATGTAGAAATATAGCAAATGTAAAAGTGGTTGGACCACTGACCACAGACTTCTTACCAGTTCAAGTAGGGCCTTTTGAAATAGATGGTAAGCAGTGTGTCCCCGTACAATTAAAAAAGGAGGAGTATTAATGACCACAAAAATTGCCTGGGTGGTTGACGAAGCGAAAGACAACGTAGCAAACATTTTAAGTAACGATGTTAAAAAAGATATGGTTATTCCTGTAACTGTCAAGGGTGAAGAACTTCAAATTAAAGTATCTGCTGATATTCCCTATGGACATAAAGTTGCAATTAAACCAATTAAAGCAGGAGATACCATTATAAAGTATGGCTTAAGCATTGGCAGGGCCATAGCAGATATTGCTGTTGGTGAACACGTTCATATTCATAACATAGAACCACTAAGGGGCAGAGGAGACCTGGCGGCAAAAGAGAAAGGATGTGTATGTTAATGACTAAATGGTATGGATACTACAGACCAGACGGACAAGTGGGAGCAAGAAACTACTGTTTAATACTTTCTGCAACAGTTTATGCAAATAGTGTAGTGGAAAGGGTTGCCAACACAATAGAAGGAGCAATTCCCATTACACATGACCTTGGAAGATGTCAAACAATGTCTGATCTTAAATTGACCTTTGATATTTTATGCGGTCTAGCAAAGAATCCTAACGTAGGTGCAGTAGTTATAATAGACCACTTTAGAGAAGCATACTGCAACATTGACGAGATGGGAGAAGAGATTGCAAAGTCTGGAAAACCAGTTTATGGAGTAAACATTAGAGAAGTAGGCGGAGCTATAGAAGCTACCGCTGTGGCTACTCGTCAAGCCATGTATTTAACTCAAGAGCTATCAAAAATGAAGAGAGAAGAAGCAGACATAAGTCAATTCTTGCTGGGTTTAAACTGTGGAACATCAGATACCACCCAGGGTCTGTCAGCTAATCCTGCATTAGGATTTTGTTCAGACAGGATAGTAAGGGAAGGCGGAAGATCAATACTTGCAGAGTTTCCTGAACTCATGGGAGCAGAAGAATGGTTGACCTCCAAGGCAGTTTCACCCCAAATAGCCCAAAAAATTGTAGATGAAATTGCTTCTTATGAACAAAAGATTCTTGCTACAGGAGAAGATATTAGAGGTTCCCAGCCTACAGGAGACAACATAGTTGGTGGATTAAGCACCATAGAAGAAAAATCCCTGGGTGGAGCAAAGAAGAGTGGTTCCGCACCTATCATTGATGTTATAAGCAATGGACAGCCTGTATTAAACAAAACACCAGGCGTATATTTGATGAATACTCCTGGCCATGGAGCCGAATCTATTACTTCCATTGCTGCTGGAGGAGCCCAGGCCATGGTATTTTGTACTGGCGGTGGACATACAATAGCCCAGCCAATCATGCCAACAATCAAAGTTACCGGCAATGCTAATTCCTGGAGACAAATGAAAGACACAATGGATCTTGACCTAAGCGGCATTCTTGCTGGAGAAATTACTCTAGAACAAGCCGGCGATTTAATCTACAACGAACTAGTTGAAGTATTGTCAGGCAAATTAACTAAATGTGAAATTTTAAAAGAGCGTAGTGGATTTGGTATCAGCAGGGCTGGTTTAAGTATCTAATTTCAGGCAGATTAATATGGAAATCATAAGAGAAACCATGGAATCCATACTGGGATTTTATAATGTTGGCTTAAATATATAGTGTTTTGTAAAGTGAGGGTTTATTATGAGGGTCGAGGCAAGGGCAATGTTTCAGCCAGTCAATGAAAAATCTGCCAACGTCTATGAAAAGGTAATTGCTGAATTAAAAAAGGGCATAATGCATGGGGAATTAAAGCCAGGTGACAAGCTGCCTTCAGAAAGAGAATTGGCAGGTATGCTAGGTGTGAGCAGAACATCACTTCGGGAGGCTTTAAGGCTTCTCGAGGTATCAGGAGTAGTAACAATAAAGCACGGGCAAGGAGTTTTTATAGCAAATAATGACCCTGATGAATATATGAGAAAATTTATATCCCATATTTTTGTAGATGAAAAGAAAATTGAGGAGCTTTTTCAAATTAGAAAACTTATAGAAACTGAAGCAGCTGTATGGGCTTGTCAAAATGGGACAGATGAGCAGCTAAAAAAGATATATAACCTGGTCCAGGAGACTATATATATTCTAGATAATAGTTCCAAGGGAGATTTTTTAGCTGTGCTAGCAAAGCAGGATGGAAAGTTTCATCATCTTCTAGCAGAAGCAGCAAACAATAGTGTTTTAGGAAATATAATGGACAATCTGCTGGATTTACTGGCAGATTCAAGGGCCAGGGCTGCAAGTGTTAAAGGCAGACCCCAAAAATCCCTGCAAGAACACCTGAAGATTGCAGAGGCCTTGTTAGAGCGAGACGGAGAAAAAGCTAGAAGGGCCATGCTGGATCATCTAGAAGCTGTCGAAAGGGATGTTATTTTGGGACAAAAAAGATAATAATCTAAGTTTTAACCTTGTTTTAAAGGGTTAACCCTTTAAAAAATAAAAAGAGTATTAGGAGGAGGTTCATTAATGCGTAAGGTTAAATTGCTAGGTTTATGTTTACTAGTTTTACTGTTGTCAATGGCTTTAGTTGTTGGTTGTGGCGGAACTAAAGATGAAGGCAAAGCCCCTGAAGAGGGTAAGGACGCTCCAAAGGAAGTTACTGTAGATCCTAACTATCCGAGCAGCCCAATAACTTACTTGATTCCCTTTGATCCAGGTGGGCAGTCAGACATTGAAGCAAGAAGGCAGCAGCCATTACTTGAAAAAATTCTTGGTACTAGTATTATTGTAACTTACAAAGCTGGTGGTGGTGGAGCAGTAGGTTGGTCAGAGCTTGTTAATGCTAAACCAGATGCTTATCTAATTGCTGGTATCAATGTTCCACACATTATTCTGCAGCCAATATCCAGAGATAATGCTGGCTACAAAACTGAACAAATTGAACCAGTAGCATTTTTCCAAAGAACACCAGTTGGTCTTGCAGTACAAAAAGATAGTCCCTTTGACACATTGGAAGAATTCATTGAGTACGCAAAGGCAAATCCAGGTGCCATTACAGTGGGTGGTTCTGGAACATTTACTGGACACCATATTGCAGCTATTGAGTTTGAAGCTTTAACTGGCGCAACCTTGACATACGTTCCCTTTACTGGAGCTGCGCCACAGATGCAGGCATTTTTAGGTGGACACGTTGCGGCAGTTATGGCTAACTCTGACGCCCTGGTTCAGTATGAAGACAGTATGAAAATATTAGCTTTTGGTGGTACCGAAAGGTTTGAAGCTCTTCCAGATGTTCCAACCTTTATTGAAAAGGGATATAATATGATTCCAAGTATTGACAGGGGTGTAGCAGTGCCTCCTGGGACACCTGAGGAGTACAAGAAAAAACTTTCTGATGCATTCATGGAAATAGCAAATGATGAAAACCTTAAAAAGCAAATGATTGAAGAGGGCTTTGTTCCTATTGCAATGGATATGTATGAAGCCCAGGCATATCTAGATGAAATGACTAAAATTTATACTGAACTGTTGGAAAGCTTAAAAAATTAAGCAAAGGATTTTCCCGGGCCATTAGGCTCGGGAAAATTAACTATTCTTGAAAGGAGATGACGTAAAGAAATGCTGGAGAATTTCGTCATAGCACTTGGAAATGTTTTCGAGCCAGCAAACTTCTTACTAATGATTGTAGGAGTTTCAGCAGGAATTGTAGTCGGGGCTTTACCAGGTCTGACAGCCACCATGGCCCTGGCCATTCTAGTTCCCTTTACCTTTACCATGCCAGCTGCTCCGGCCTTGATACTCTTGGGTGGAGTTTATGTTGGTGCCATTTATGGTGGGTGTATTGCTGCAATTCTTGTAAATACACCTGGGACACCATCTGCAATTGCAACAGTTTTTGACGGTTATCCCCTAACCAAAAAGGGCAAAGCAGAACATGCCCTGGTTGCAGCAGCATATAGTTCTAGTGTAGGCGGTCTTATTGGAGCAATTATATTGCTTTTATTCTCACCTTTATTGGCAAATGTGGCTTTAGAATTTGGACCACCAGAGTATTTTTGGCTTGCTGTATTTGGATTAACCATAATAGCAACCCTTGCATCTAAATCTATTATTAAAGGTCTAATGGGTGGAGCCCTGGGCCTTTTACTTGGAACCATTGGCATTTCCCCAATTGGTGGAGATATGAGGTTTACCTTTGGTTTTTGGCAGCTCCAGGCAGGCTTGCAGCTAATAGTGGCTTTAATAGGTTTTTTTTGTATTCCAGAGATTTTCAACATGGTAGAAAGAACAGTGGAAAAGACAAAGATTAACCTGTTCAAGCATCAAAAGGGTGTAGCCTGGTCTGTTATAAAAGAATTAACCAAAAAACCCATGCTTCTATTTAGATCAGCTATCATTGGAGCTTTTGTAGGTATTGTTCCTGGTGCTGGTGGCAATATTGCAGCACTGGTATCCTATAATGAAGCTATAAGATTTTCTAAGACTCCTGAAGAGTTTGGAAAGGGAACCATTGAAGGGGTTGCAGCCGCAGAAGCATCAAACAACTCAGAAGTTTGTGGTTCTCTTGTACCCTTATTAACACTAGGAATACCTGGTGCAGCACCTGCCGCTGTTCTTTTGGGTGCTTTAATGCTTCAGGGATTGAGACCTGGTCCAGAATTATTTACTGTGTTTGGTGAGATAACTTATACATTTTTAATCTCATTAATATTTGCCAATATTGCCTTATTTTTCCTTGGTTATTACGGTTCAAGGTTTGTTGCCAGGGTTATTAATATTTCACCAGCATACCTGGCACCCATTATTGTATTTATGTGTGTGATTGGTTCCTATAGTATTCGTAATAATATGCTTGACGTATATATTATGGTTCTATTTGGTCTAATAGGCTATGTAACTAGAAAGCTAGGATATCACCCTGGACCAATAGTATTAGGCTTAATCCTTGGAACCATTGCAGAAAATGGTCTTGTTCAATCAATGTTAATGGGTAAAGCACAGGGCAACATGATAGCCATGTTCTTTACAAGGCCCATTTCTATTGTGTTAATTATTCTCTGCTTGATTTCTGCTGCATGGCCGTTTATTTCTGATAGGCGTCAAAAGAAAATTGAGGAAATGAAAAAGAGATTGGGGGGAGAAACCCATGCTAACTAGCGACAACATATTTTCCGTATTCTTGCTCATTGTCTGTGCTGTTGCCTGGAATGCATTGGAAAAGGTTACCTACTATGGTGCTTTCTTCCCCAAGGTTATAATTGTTGTACTGGCGATTTTTACCATAATCAACCTGATTATGGGCATTAAAAATCCCAAGCATATCAAGATTTTTGATGGTGATAAACAGATTTATATGTTCATCATGCTCCTAGGTATGGTTGCTTATGTCTGGTTAATGACCATCTTAGGATTTCTTTTATCCAGCATGCTGTTTATGGCCGTATTCTTCTGGTTTCTGGGAGAAGATCGGTCACCCAGGACTGCTATTAAGACAACCCTTTTAGCGGTGGTTGTATCCTCAGGGTTTTATACCCTTTTTGCAAAAGTGTTTTTGGTACCCTTGCCCAAGGGGATCTTCTTTTAAAAAATTTAATACTTTTATAAGCAAAAAGAGATCTCAAACAGGTCTCTTTTTGCTTATAAAAGTATATATTAAATAATAGACATTTCTTTAATTTAATCTTTTGGGAAGGATTATTTTATTGTCCCATAGAATAAAATATAGTAGAATTTGCCATGTAATCCATAGAGGAAGGATGCTGATTATGCCAAAAAAAATGCTGTTAGTAATTGATGTGTTAAATGACTTTGTGCATTCTGAAGGAAAGCTTAACTGCGGTGAAGATGCAGAAAAGATTATTCCCTTTATAGTTGAAAAAGTCAATGATTTTGTGCAGGAAAAACACCCCATCGTTTTGGTAAAGGATGCTCACATTATAGATGATATGGAATTTGCAAGGTTTCCAGCCCACTGCATAAAAGAAACCTGGGGCGCAGAGGTTATTGAGGATTTAACCTTTTTAGAAGTGTATCCCAAGGTGTATTGTATTGAAAAGCAGCGATATAGTGCCTTTTATAATACAAACCTGGATGAGATATTAAAAGTTGAAAAGCCAAAGGAGATATATATCACAGGTGTCTGTAGCAATATCTGCGTTCTTTATACTGTTGAAGAACTATGCAACAGGGATTACAAGGTGTTTGTGTATAAAGATGGAGTAGCAAGCTTTGATACCCAGGCCCACGAATTTGCCCTTCAACAAATGGAAAATGTACTAGGTGCTGAAATTATATAGAGATTTTAATCGAAGGGATGATATAGCTCTATGAAGTATAAGATAGTTGCCTTGGGAGTGGTGCTATTATTTGTAATAAACATTCTTTCAGCATGTGGGGGCAAAGAAAACACAGTTAAAGGTGAAGAGCAAAAGGACAAGGAAGAAGCAGCGGCAGAGAACCCAGTGCCTACAGGTGTATACAATCCGCTAACTGGTCTTTATGTAGAGAGTACACAGAACTTAACTGCAGTTATGATTGATAATCTAGCACCTGCAAGACCCCAGTCGGGGTTAATCCATGCGGATATAGTTTATGAGATAGAATCCGAAGGTTTAGTAACAAGGCTCATGGCCTTATTTTATGGTGATCCCCCAGAGTTTGTAGGTCCTGTTCGTAGTGCAAGACCCTATTATCTGCAGCTGGCAAAGGAATGGGATGCCTACTATGTCCACGTTGGGGGATGCAATGAATCCCTTGTAAAGATTAGAGAATGGAAAATCAGGGATATAGATGATGTAAAGGGTCACAAGGGTTTCTTTTTAGATAAGAAACGGAAGAGGCCCCACAATACATATTTAAATTTTGCAGGGGCTTTAAATGGAAAACCCGAAAATGGCAATTTCAAAAACTGGGTATTTGTAGACACTCCCGAGGAAGAGCCTGTATATACAGAAATTAGCTTTCGCTACAGCAGCTCTAACAGGGTTACATACAAATGGGATAGTGATAAAAAAGCCTATATGAGGTTTTTGAATGATAAAGTATATAATGACAGGGAAACTGGTGAACAAGTGTTTACCAACAACATAGTCTTTCAGTACGCCAACCATCGCAATTTGCAAACAGAATTGCAGCATATCTGGGTAGATGTGGTTGGCAAGGGAAAAGCTGAATACTTTTTAGGCGGCCAGTACTACCAGGGTACCTGGGAAAAGAAAAGCATGATGGAACCAACCATCTACTATGATCAGCAGGGCCAGCCAATCAGTTTTGTAAGGGGAAAAACCTGGATTCAAATAGTCAGACCAGGGGTCAGGCTTGACAAATTGACATAATAGGAGCTTCATAGGATTTCCCTTAAACAATCCATAAAAATAGGCAACTTCATAATATAAATACACCATGTACTGGTGTATTTATATTTACACAAGCTGATAGATGTTTGACTGGAATTTCTGATGACATTGGATGTCTGTTTAGAATATATTAAGTACTCTTATAGACTCCTTTCTGGCAATATGGAGAACCATGTGCTGGATTACTGCTACTTCAGCCAGGGCCAAATCAAAACTCTCAGTTTCTATAAACTTTATGGCCCTTGTTAAGGCCAGGTCTATTTCGTCCATCTCTCTATGATCCACTATTATGTCCCAACGATCCTCAATACTTGACCATTTCTTGTGTATGTCTTTAACTAGCCTGGCTGCCTCGTCCCATTTGCGGTCTTTAATAGTTTCTTCCAGGCTCGCAACTTCAAGAGAAATTTCCTGTGCAGTTTTAGAAAGCCATATTTCACTGTATCTTCCTATGCCTAAAAAAATCACTAACGCAACAGCCATTATTGCAACCAAGCGCACTATAAATCATTCCTTGTAAGATATTTCTCAATTATTAAGTATTAGAGGGTACCTTCTTTGTTGCTTTTTGTACCCTTTTTCTGTATATACAGTTCACCTTTTGTATCAAGGGAAGCTAACAAAACCTCTGTTGTGCTGTTAATACCAAATTTATTTAGTTCGGCATTTAACCATTTAGTATCTAGATTAAGTTTTTGTAAATTATTTAGTTTTACGTGCCCATCCATTATTAGCGGCAGGGATAGACCTTCATAAGAAGTAGGGATTTTTAAATCCTCTGGTGTAACTGGTCTTTTTTGTGATTTTGGTATAATACTTAATTCACCACTTGTCTCCAGGATTGCATATTCAACGTCGGCAATATTAGGAAAGTTTTTCAGACGCATTTGTTCGAGCAAATCAGTTAGATTGTAGCGGAGCTTACTCAATTCACTTTCAATGATCTTGCCATTTTCAATCAGCACACTTGGCGTACCGCTGATAACTCCCCGAAGCCTATCACTTTTTAAAGATATGAAAGTGATTAGAACTTGAAGCAGCAGCAGCGTCAAAATGGGGATAATACCATTTATCAATGGTATTTCCTTATCTTCCATGGGGACTGTAGCCAGTTCTGCAATCATAATTGCAAGAACTAACTCAAATGGCTGCAGCTCTCCAATTTGTCTTTTGCCCATGACACGGATAACGATCATTACCAGGAGAAATAAAATAATTGTCCTGGCAAAAATAATTAGCACTATAAAATCTTCCCTTCTAACAATGTATACTTCTCCTAATAATTTTAACCTAATGCCATGAGCTTTATTCCAAAGCTTTAGTAGATTCTAAAAATCTACTTCCAATCCGTCAGCAGCAGCAATTACCTTTAGACCTGTTTTCTCTTCCAGATAGTCAGCTATTTTTTCAGGACCTTTTTGATAGATTTGAAACCCAAAATGGGTCAATATGGTTATCCTTGGTCTTACTGATTTTATAATTACCTCCACGTCATTTACAGATAAATGCAAAACGTTGCTTTTTTCCAGACGGAGCATGGAGACAACTAAGACATCAGCTTTATAAAAATCCAGCAACCCTGGAAAGAAAGCAGTATCAGGTATGTACCCTAGTACGGTGTTCCTGCCATGAAAAAGAAAGCCATATGTTTCTTCATTACCATGGTGATGGGGCATGGAAGTAGTAAAGGGAAGATTATTAATTACATAATTTGATAGGGGTAGTAAGCATGTAATTTCCTTGAGATATTTTCGCAGGTATCTAAGAATAACTGGATCAGTATCCAGGGCATCAGAAGGAGCAAAAACCTGGCCGCTTTTTACCAGGCCACTTTTGGTCATTGCTTCAATCATTACATTTACATCTGCCGAATGATCCAAATGCCTGTGAGAAATTATTATTCCATGTAAGTCTGTTGGGTTAATATTGTATTTAAAAATATTTACCAGGGCTCCTGGTCCAGGATCCAGGCTAAAATGGGTATCATCCAGGCTAATTATCATTCCTCCAGTAGCAAGGACTTGTGTGGATAACATTACTCTAGCCCCGCCGCTTCCTAAAAAAGTGATACGATTCAAAATGATCCCCCAGTTTCAATGAGTATATATTATAAGTATACCTCTTATTTAATAAAAATTGTTATATATCTTAAGGCAAAGATTAAATTTTTCCATGAATCGCCATTAGTAGTTAAACCTTTTCACAATTCGAAGTATTGTGCTAAAGGAATTATAGGGCTTGTACGCGAATAGCCTAAAAGATACTAGAAAAAATTGTTAAAGGGGTGTCTAAGTTGTCTTCCAGGAAAAAATTATGTATAAGGATTCTTGAAGAGGTAAAAAAAACTATCGAGGAAGAGTTTGGAAGCAGAATAGCAGCAATATCCTGCGGGGATATTTCTAACCAATGGGTTTCCTCACATTCAACCATGGAAGTGAGGGTTGCTGTAAGAAGATTAAATCCAGATATCATTAATAGTATTTATGATGTAGCCTACAAAATCATGTCAAAAAATAATTTTAACCATCTTATTTCTCTAAGAGTTGTTAGTCATTGTGAAGAAAATGCCTTTCGAGCACATAAAATCATAAAAGGCAAGTTGTTATCTGACATTGGAATGCATAAGGAGGCAGCAATATGGAAAGCAGTATAAATAGATGTGCCTTGTGGCTGCATAAATCCCATTCTTCCCTTCAGGCAGCATCAGTATTATTTAGGATGGGACATTATTGCGATTCAATTTCCAGAGCATATTATGCAGTTTTCTATAGCATTAGAGCACTTTTTTTGCAGGATGATGTTGGTGCATATAAACCTACAACAATGCTTTCAGCCCTTGGTAAGCATTATGTTAATACCGGGAAAATGGAGCCGTGTTATCATAAAGCAATTTTCCAGATTTTTGATTTAAGATTCCAAATAGAATATGAATGTCTATCCATAGCAGATATGGATAATGCAAAGTTTGCGTTGGAAACAGCTTTTACAATAGTTAACGAAATAAAAAACAACTTAATTAAAGAAAAAGAAAGGGAAGAAAGTATAAAAGTATAAAAGTCATAAAAACACCTGTAAATTGCAGGTGGTTATTTTTTTTATGTTATTGCATTAAATAGTAAAGACAGGGTAAACTTAAACTAAGAATTACTTGAAATAAGGTTACCAGGAGGTAAATACCATGGAAAAATTAGATAAGGTAGAATTAGTAAGGGATAGAACAGGTGCTTCATATGAAAAAGCAAGGGATTATCTGGAAGCAAATAACTGGGATGTGGTAGAAGCAATTATAGCCATTGAAAAAGAAAAGAGCACCCTTAAAACTGAGTTAAACACAATGAAGGTCAAGGGGCAGGATTTACTAAAAAAAATCAAGGAGTTAATTAAACAGGGAAATATTGCAAAAATAGTTGTAAAAAAAGACGGTAATAAGGTTGTAAGCATACCAGTTAATGGTGGGATAATTCTGGCCCTATTTTTCCCATATTTTGTAGCTTTAAGTGCGGTAATAGTACTTATGGCTGAATATGAGTTAGAGGTTGAAAAAATTTCCAAAAATACTGAAGCTGATGATGCTGTTTAGGACATGCCATTAAAAAAAGGTTCGCTCGGGGGAAACGAACCTCAAAACGGGGGTCTAGCATTTAGCTTCAAAACAATCTACACAATCTGAAGCACCTTCTTTTAAACAAGCCACACTATTTTTTATATTTCTCATTTGTTCATTGGCACAGGTACCGTTGTCAAAGTGTTTACAGTTTGTTAGTGGGCAGTTTTCAGGCATCTAGTTCATCACCTCCCTTTCTAATGTTATTGTTTCCTTCCAAAAAAGCATAAATGCCATGTAGTATAAGCCGAATGAGTTAAGACTTAACATTAAAACCAAAGCATTTTCTAGAAAAAAAGGAATTAAAATAGATATGTTGAAAAATAATTAAAGGCTTTTGGATGAACCAGAAGCCTTTTTATTTAAATAAAATAGGAGTTTTCATAGCTGCTGAAATTGGATAAAGTATAGTTAGTTAATTTCTAGCTAGCATCATGGAGGTCAAAAAATTGCATTTAAATCAAATAACTGAAAAGGTATTTGTCATACAAAGCAGAACCATAAACCTGGGACTTATTTTACAAGGTAAGGAATGTATATTAATTGATACAGGTCTTGATAAAACATCTGGTCAGATGATATATAATCTCATTAGTGAAAAAGGACTTCAACTTAAAGCCATAATAAATACCCATGGACATGCAGATCACTTTGGAGGCAATGCAAGGCTGGTAAAGCTTGCTAATGTGCCAGTTTATTCATCAGCCTGGGAAGTAAACTTTCTAAAATCGCCCTTGCTTGAACCTTTTAGTCTGTTTTGCGGGGTTAATCCACCTCAAATACTGCAAAACAAATTTTATATGGCACCATGCAGCCCTGGAGAAAATATTCTTAGCAATAAAGATTTTATCAATTATTGGGGAATTGAAGTTGTGCCTTTGCCAGGACATACCCTTGGCATGATAGGCATTAGAAAGGATAATGTCATTTTTGTTGGCGATGCATACCTTTGTAAAAAGATCCTAGACAAACATCCTGTGCCTTTTCTAGCGGATGTTGATGCTTTAATAGGAACATTAGCCATGTTAAAGGATTATCAAGATTGTGACTATCAGATAAATTCTCACCAGGGAATATACTCCAACCTAAAAGATGCCAGACATGTTATTGAACTGAACATCCAAAGATTAGAGGAAATATATGCAGTCCTTAAAAAGACCCTGGATAAGAGCCCGAAAACCACAGAAGAACTGGTTAAGGCCACCCTGGAGTATGTTAATGTTGAATGCATAACATATCTTGTTTACCAGTTAATAATTGTTACCATAAATGCCTATTTAGCTTCGCTTTTAGACAAACATATGATACAGCCAATTATCAAAAACAATATTTTGTATTGGTCCAGGGTGTAAAAGGAAGGAACAAAGAACAAACGTGAAGATTCATGACTTCTAAGGAGAGGGAGAATTTGAAGGTGTATAAAGATCTAGATATTATTACCAGGGCGTGGCAAAGATTTGTGGACAAGGGAGAACTATTTGGAGGCATACCACCCTTTATCTTGCGGTCCTGGATACGCTCTAAAAACAACCAAATAAGTCGGTGTCAAGGGCCTGATAAACTGGAAATTATCAAGGACCATGAATTAAAGATTCTTAAAAAAGCCCATGGAGACTTAATAGAAGCCTCAGAAGCTGGTATTTTGCCGCTGACAGAAATAGTGCATAATAGAGATATGGCAATTCTATTATCAGACCCTGAAGGAAACATTCTGCAAGTGACTTATACCAGGGATGGAAGTGATATTTTAAAGGGATTTAAACCAGGTCAGTGCATGGCAGAGGGTATTGCAGGAACTAATTGTATCGGTTTGGCTGCATTAGAAAAAAAAACTGTTTCTGTTTGGGGAGCAGAGCATTATAACAGCTTATGGCACAGGCTTTTTGGCGAGGCAGCTCCTGTATTTACTAAACAAGGAGAAATAAAGGGAATTATTGCCTTGTTTGGAGATATAATTGATAAGGAACCTGGATATAACCAGCTAGCATATCTGTTGGCTCGCAGCATAGAGGACAAGCTTGAAATTTGGAAATATAAAAAAATGTGGGATTTAGGCAGTTCAGTTTTGAAGCTGACATCCAGGACAACTTTCATGGATTTAAAAGGAAAAAGCAGAAAATGGGAAGACATGATTAGATCTGCAAAAAGGGCTGCTGCAGGTTCGGCTAACCTGCATATTACTGGAGGACATGGAGTTGGCAAGGAAACCCTGGCACGAGCCATACATTTTGAAAACTCCAGGGGCCCCTTTGTGGCATTTGATTGCATGAAAAACCATATTAATAGCCGTTTATTTCTAAATTCCTTACAGCTTGCACAGCATGGTGTTCTCTACTTAAAAAATATAAATTATTTGCCCAAGAAAATGCAGTTGTTAATTTTAAAGATTTGCAAACAAAAAACTTTTGTAGATGTTTATGGAAGAACAAAGGAAAGGGAATATAGAATCTTTTCTTCCTCCACAGAAAATCTAGAGAAAATGGTTAATCAAAAACTTTTTGATGAGGATTTATATTACAGACTGTCAGGGCTTCATATTTCTATACCTTCCTTGCATGAAAGAATCGAGGATATTGAATGCCTGGCAACTCATAGGCTAGAAACACTGATGGGAATTAAAAAATCAGCAAATCTTCATGTGTCAGAAGAGGCCCTGGTTAAATTAAAAACCCATTCCTGGCCCGGGAACGTTAGTGAATTGTTTAAGGTAACGGACCAGGCAGTTGCAAGATTAGGGAATAATACAGAGATAACTGCCAAACATATAATACTTTGAAGATGCAATAATAGATGGAGGGTAATTATGAAGTTTTCTGCAGTAATTTTGGCCGGAGGAAAAAGCTCTAGAATGAAAATGAACAAGGCTTTACTGCCAGCAGGGGATAAAAGCTTCATTGAAACAATTGCCGGGGAACTAGCAAAACATTTTAACGAGGTTATTATTATAACCAATACCCTCCAAACCTACGAATTTTTACCATATAAAAAGTATCCTGATATTATCAAAGATAAGGGGCCACTAGGAGGAATACATTCAGGGCTGAACCATGCAAGTAATGAATATTCCTTTGTAACTGCCTGTGATATGCCGTTTATAGACGGTGCAGCAGCTCTAAGACTATGTAACATGGCAGATGGTTACCATGGCGTGGTGCCAAAAAAAGGCGAATACTTACAACCTTTGTTTGCAGTTTATTCAAAAAGATGCATCCCATATATAGAAAAATGCCTTGCACAGGAGCAATATAGAATAATCTCCTTTTACCCATATGTGCAGATATTATTTCCAGACTGGGATCAACTATTAGGCCATGAAAATGCCGCAAAAACCTTTTTTAACATAAATACTCCCGAAGATCTAAAAATATATAGAAAGTATGAAGAAAATTAGTTTTCTAAGATTTAATGCACATATAAATTACATACTGTGGTATAATGTTAGTAAATTTTTCTAAGGAGTGATAAACATATGAAAGAAAAAGTCGAAGCTGCTTTAAATAAAGTTCGCCCATATCTTCAAAGAGATGGTGGAGATGTAGAATTGATTAGTGTTGAAGACGATGGTACTGTAAAGGTAAGGTTAACAGGGGCTTGCGGTGGATGTCCAATGGCCACCCAAACCTTAAAAAATGGGATTGAAAGGGTTTTAAAAGAGGAAGTCAAGGAAGTAAAAGAGGTAGTTTCAGTATAAAATATTGTTATACATATAAGCTTCATTCCCCCTGGGGGTTTGGGGCTTTAATGATTAATAAACAAAATAGTCCATGACAAGGTATTTCACGCATAAATTCCTAAAATAAAGGATTTTAGGAATTTATGTCGAAAAAGGAAAAATGTAGCCTTATTAAGGAAATTGGAGGAAATGTTATGCGCAAGGTGCCTGTTCACTATTTACGGCCAGGAATGAAAATAGGTTCTTCAGTATTTACAAGTGAAGGTATACTGCTTTTGCGGTCAGGAACTTTCCTTACTAAAAATGCTGTTAACCGTTTAAAACTCATGGATATTCCAGCTGTATATATAGATGATGGGTTTATTAAAGATGTGGACGTGGTAGATGTTATATCAGATGAAACAAGAAATGATGCTATCAAGAAGGTAAGGAACATCTTTGGCCAGATGGAGATTGCCAAGAAGGCACAAAGAGTATGTTTTGTTCTTGATGAAACTAAAATAACTGATGTAGTTGAAAAGATTCTTGAAAACCTTCTATTGCGAAGTGATGTGCTAGTTTCATTATCGGATATTCGTACTTTTGATGATTATACCTATGGGCATTCTGTAAATGTTTGCATCTTAGCCTTGCTGACAGGTAATGCCTTAAATCTTTCCCGCAGTTCCTTAATACAATTGGGAACAGGGGCAATACTTCATGACCTGGGCAAAATATTAACACCAAAGGAAATTTTAAACAAACCAGGTGAATTATCAGAAGAGGAGTTCAAGACAATTAAAAGGCACTCTGAAGATGGATATATGCTCCTTAGAGAAAAGGGCAAGATAGGCAGCCTGGCAGCTTCTGTAGTTCGTGAACATCATGAAAGAATAGATGGAAGCGGCTATCCAAGAGGACTTAAAGGTGATAAAATACATATACTAAGCAAAATTGTTGGATTGGTTGATGTATACGATGCATTAACTGCTGATAGGGTATACAGGAAGGGGTATATGCCCCATGAAGCTTATGAAATGCTAGCTGCTGCAGTGGATATTATTTTTGACTTTCAAGTAGTCAAAGCCTTTCTTGACAATATAGCCATGTATCCAATAGGAAGCTTCGTTGAGTTAGATACAGGTCAGGTAGGTGCAGTTGTAAAGGCCGTCAAAGGTTTAACACATCGACCGGTAATCAGGGTATTTTTTGAGGAGAAAAGTATTCCCGTAGTTAAAACCTATGAAATTGATCTTTCAACAAAATTGAATGTGATGATTACCAGGGTGTTAGATTTTCTGGAAGTGGATAAACTATCTTTAAAATTAAAGCAATACCATGAAGTTTAATTTAAAATATAGGTTAGTGAAAAATATTAGTGATGAATAAACTTAAGAAAGGAAGACCCTTATGCCTACGTATGATTATAAATGCTTGGAATGCTCTGATAAATTTTCAAAATTCGTATCCATAAATGAAAAGGGTCAAGTTAAATGTCATAAATGTGGCGGGCAATGCCAGCAGCTTTTTACAGGCTTTCTTTATAAAAAAACTGGTGGCGGCATTAGCAGTGCTTCATCTTCAAGCTGCACAAAGAGTTCATGCTCAGGATGCAAGGGATGTTAATTGCTGGCGGAAGTAAGCTGTCATGTATTGTACTGGCCGCTGGCAGATCAAGAAGAATGGGCACTAAAAATAAGCTGCTGCTGCCATTTCAAGGCAAGGAGCTTATTCTCCACACCATTGACAAAATCATTAGACAGGATTTTTTCGAAATAGTAGTTGTTACTGGCTGGCAGTCTCATGAGGTGGAAAAATTTTTACTGGATTATCCAGTAAAGGTCATAAATAATCCTGGATATCTAAAGGGACAGTCCACTTCACTGAAAAAAGGCTTAAGTGTTGTTTCGGAAAAGACACTAGGTGCTTTTTTTGTTTTAGGAGATCAGCCAATGGTTCAGGAAGAGACTATTAAAAAGTTAATAGTTGGCTTTGCAAGCAACCCTGAGTTTCCTGCTGCACCCTATTATAAGGATAAAAGGGGGAATCCCGTTATTATTCCCAGGAGATTCTTTCCCTGGCTCAATGAGCTCCAGGGAGACCAGGGAGCCAGAGAATTATTCCTGCAGGATGAAAAGGTTACTAAAGTTCTTGTGCATGACCCAGGAATATTGGTAGACATAGATACCCCAGAAGATTATGAAAAACTAAGACAAGGATAAAGCATGGATAAGGTTCCTCTGGCTTATCCTGGGCAAAAAATTTTAGGAGGGCAAGGATTTATGGAGGAATATATTCCAGGAAATTACATGGGAGCTATTACAAGGGCCCATGAAATATTTAAAACTGCCAACCCAGGTGATATGGTTTTAGGAAGTGGAGCCAATTTTGATAAGGAAAAATCATGCTTCTTTCTAAAATATTGCAATATACCTATCGAGGTTCATTACCCATCAGGAACAGCCCATTGGCTTAAGCCAGAAAAGAAAGTCATAAATGTAAGTGATAGATACCTTATTCTATTATATTTAGCCCAAGGCAGCGGCCTGCCTTTAAGAAATAATTGGCTTACCTTTCTTGAACTCCCTGGCGGTCCTCATCATTATGCTCCCTTTTTAAAAGAAGGGGTGGAGCCCCTTGTTGAAGCCTTCGGCAAAAATCCTGAAGAAGCCTGGGTGGCTGCTAAAAGTTTTGGAGCCACTCGTATTACAATGGGCAGCGTTGGTTTTATCATGCCAGTTTTACCCAAGCTTCCCCTGGCTTTTGTTTTCTGGGAGGGTGATGAAGAGTTTCCTCCAAAGGCAAATATACTCTTTGACCAGATCTCATCAGACTATCTAGATACAGCTTCTTTGTACATCCTTGGAATAAATGCGGCACGTAAATTAATTATACGAAATTTCCACCTGTAGCTTAAAAGACCTCTTAAAGAGGTCTTCCCATGGTTACTTTTCTTTTCTATATGCAATAACATAAACTGGTTCAGTAGTTTCTTGATTAATATTATCTTCTGCACTTAATAATTCTTTTAACTGCTGCTGGTTTAGATTGGCAAATTTAAAATTTTTATGCTCGGTCACTTTTTCACCTCCAGATATCTTTGATTTTAACTAAAAAATCTCTGCTAATTCTTAGTATTCATCATTAGGTCATGGCCTATACCCTTTCCCAAGAAAATTAATTTTTTCACAAGGTTATTTACTGTTGACAGGTTGTTGCTTTCTTATATATACTTATATTTAATAATTCTGGATATAAATAAATAACTTGTAAAAAGCGATGACAAAAGACATGCTATCTATCTGTCACTGGGGCAACAGAGAGCCGGAGTTAAGGTGAAAGCCGGAGCCTATACAGTATTTAGTGTCACTTTTTAGTTCTTTGTCGAAAGGTTTTTCTTAGTAGGCAGAGACGGAGCCAACCGTTACCTGGCAGGTGTCCGTTAAATAAGAGGCTGTACAATTACAGCAATTAGGGTGGTACCGCGGGAAGATTAACTTCTCGTCCCTGTAATGTGGGATGAGGGGTTTTTTATTTTATTCACTACAGCAAGCCAGGTGGATGGCTTCTCTGGCTGAGTTTACACATTAAAATCATAACTATTATAACTATCCATTTATTAGGAGGTAGATGTTGGCATGAATGATTCAAAATCCACGGAGGTGAATGAAATTGGGAATTGCCTAGAAAATTATGGAGAAGGGGAAGTATTGACAGGTGCTGAAATTTTGTTAAGGGCATTAGAAATGGAGGGTGTTGATACCATTTTTGGGTATCCAGGAGGTACAGTGCTTCACATCTACGATGCTCTTTATAACTGCAAGGCTATCAAGCATATTCTGCCAAGGCATGAACAAGGTGGAGTCCATGCTGCAGATGGGTATGCTCGCTCTACAGGCAGACCTGGTGTTGTTTTGGCTACTTCAGGGCCAGGAGCAGCAAACCTAGTAACTGGAATTGCAACAGCCTATATGGACAGCATTCCAATGGTGGTTATCACAGGACAGGTGGCAATTCCTGCCATTGGAAGGGATTCCTTTCAGGAAGCAGATATTACAGGCATAACCTTGCCAATTACAAAATACGGTTTTTTAGTAAAAGATATCAAGGAGTTGGCACGCTGCATCCATGAGGCTTTTTATATAGCTACCACAGGCAGACCAGGGCCGGTTATTGTGGATATACCAAAGGATATAACAGTAAAAACCTGTGAGTTCTTTTATCCTCCAGAATATAACCTGCCAGGTTACAAATTAAAGCCTAACGGCATTGAAAAAGAACTTGAGGAAACAGTTAAACTTATCAAAGAAGCGAAAAGACCAGTGCTTTATGCAGGGGGTGGGGTTATAGCCTCTGGTGCCGAAAAGCAGCTGGTAGTGTTGGCCGAAAAATTGGATATTCCAGTAACCTGTACGCTAATGGCCAAGGGTGCTATTCCTGATACCCATCCATTAGCCCTGGGAATGCCTGGAATGCATGGCACAGCCTACGCCAACTATGCAATTACCGAATCTGATCTTTTACTGGCGGTGGGTGCAAGATTTGATGACAGGGTTACGGGTAACGTTAAAACCTTTGCACCAAATGCAAAGAAGGTGCATATAGAAATTGATCCAGCAGAGATTAATAAAAATGTTGTAGTTGATGTTGCTATTTTGGGAGATACAAAAGAAATTCTAGGAAAGCTTTTAAGTAAACTGGAATCACAAAAAAGGCCAGATTGGATTGCCCAGATAAATGAGTGGAAGGAAAAATATCCTCTAAGGTTTGTTCAAGGGGAAGGAACATTAAAGCCCCAATATGTCATATCCTCCATCAATGAAATACTTGAAGACAATTCCTTCGTAGTAGCTGATACTGGACAGCACCAGATGTGGTCAGCCCAATATATTAAAACCAGAAGGGGCAGAGGATTTTTTACTTCAGGTGGTCTAGGAACCATGGGATATGGTTTCCCAGCAGCAATAGGAGCCCAGGTTGCAAACCCAGAATCCCTGGTTGTGGCAATAGTTGGGGATGGCGGTTTTCAGATGAACTGCCAGGAATTGGCTACGGTGGCTGTTTACAATCTGCCAGTAAAAATATGTATTATTAATAATGGTTATTTGGGTATGGTCAGGCAGTGGCAGGATTTATTCCTCAACAAAAGATACTCTCATACAAATATAAATCAGGGGCCTGATTTTGTTAGACTAGCCGAGGCTTTTGGCGTTAAGGCTTTAAGGGTTACAAAACCAGAAGAAGTGCTGCCAGCTCTTCAAGAAGCTAAAGATTATCCAGGTTCTGTATTAATAGACTTTATAGTAGAAAAAGAGGAAAATGTATTTCCAATGGTACCAGCTGGCGGGTCAATTTATGAAATGCTAGGGAGGTAGTCAGATGAAACATACCTTGGCTGTTTTAGTGGAAAATAAACCAGGGGTTTTGACTCGAATTGCCGGGCTTTTTGCCCGCAGGGGCTACAACATTGAGAGCCTGGCTGTTGGGGAAACTGAAGAACCTTCAATTTCCAGAATGACAATTGTGGTAGAAGGTGATGAAAAGGTTATAGAGCAGGTTACCAAGCAGCTGCATAAGCTGATAGAGGTTATTAAACTAACTGATATTACACAGGAAGAAAATGTTGACAGGGAGCTAATCCTTATTAAAGTAAATGCCGAACCAACTGTAAGGGCCGAAATAATGCAAATTGTGGACATATTCAGGGCGAGAATTGTGGACATAGGAAGGGACTCCCTGATAATAGAAGCTACTGGTGATACAGGGAAAATAAAGGCAATTGAGACATCACTAAAGCCATTTGGCATCAGAGAATTGGTTAGAACGGGGAAGGTTGCCATGGTCAGGGGTGCCAAGGGCAAAAATGGTAAAAAACAGTCCTAGTCTATAGGAGGTGCTTGATATGGAGATTACTGGAGCACAATGTTTGATAAAAGCTTTAGAGGAACAGGAAGTTGAGGTTATATATGGATATCCTGGAGGAGCAGTTCTTCCAATATATGATGTTTTATTGGAAAGCTCAATAAAGCATGTTCTAGTAAGGCAGGAGCAGGCTGCAGTACATGCAGCAAGCGGCTATGCAAGAACCACAGGTAAAGTAGGAGTTTGCATGGCAACTTCAGGACCAGGGGCTACAAACCTTGTTACGGGCATCGCTACTGCTTACATGGACTCTATTCCCCTGGTAGTTATGACAGGTCAAGTTTCAACCCAGATGGTGGGAACAGATGCCTTCCAGGAGGTTGATATAACTGGTATTACCATGCCCATCACCAAACACAATTACCTGGTAAAAAATGTTAAAGATTTAAGTAAAACTGTAAAAGAGGCATTTCATATAGCTTCAACAGGAAGACCAGGCCCTGTTCTCATTGATATTCCCAAAAATGTTAGTGACAGCAAGGTCAAATGGGTTTCCCACAAAAATGTTGATTTAAGAGGTTATAAGCCTACCTATTATGGACATCCATCTCAGATAAAAAATGCTGCCCTGCTCATTAATAATAGTGCTAGGCCTGTTATTTTATCAGGTGGAGGCGTTATTAATTCTAACTCATCTGAGCTAGTTAAGCTATTGGCTGAAAGAATTCAGGCTCCAGTTGCGACAACATTAATGGGAC
Organism: Clostridia bacterium; assembly: GCA_018333845.1. GTDB lineage: Bacteria > Bacillota > DSM-16504 > Desulfitibacterales > Desulfitibacteraceae > Desulfitibacter. The sequence goes on from JAGXSK010000187.1 coordinate 25,553, forward strand.
TTGGCTCCTTTCCTGCAGACCATGAACTTTTTGTAGGAATGCTGGGAATGCATGGAACTCCAGTTGCTAACTATATCATGAGTAATGCAGATTTAATAATTGGCCTGGGAGTTAGATTTGATGACAGGGCTACTGGTGCAGTTGATAAATTTGCTCCCAAGGCCAAGGTAATTCATATAGATATTGATCCTGCTGAAATTGGCAAAAATGTACGGGTTAATCTGCCAATAGTGGGTGATGTAAAGCTCATACTTGAAGATCTTGTACCCAAGATTAATGAAAATACTAATCCCTTGTGGCTTGAACAAATAAAACAGTGGAAACAGGACCATGCATTAAAATATCCAGAAAACGTACTTACTCCCCAATAT
>JAGXSK010000188.1 GCA_018333845.1 Clostridia bacterium
GCTTGTGAAATGCAAAACGGCCTTGCTTAATTAAACACATAAAACAAAAGGGCTCTCTTTATGATATAAGCAGGGCCCTTTTATTATAGCTGGGAGGTTTACTGTAAAAATCCTCTATCTATTAATAATGATAAAGGCTAGATACACCAGATAGGACATAAGCAGAATAAAACCTTCCTTTCTTGATATCCTATAGTGACTCATTGCAAAAATAAACAAGAAGATAGTATAAAAGATCATTAGAAATGTATCTTTAATCAGGGTTGGTTCTACATGGATTGGACTTATAACGGAAGCTGCCCCTAATATGAAGAGAATATTGAAGATGTTGCTCCCAATAAGATTACCTAAGGCAATTTCATTTTCCTTCTTTAATACAGCAGTTATAGATGTGACTAATTCAGGCAGAGAAGTTCCTACAGCTACTATTGTCAAGCCTACAAGACTTTGAGAAATACCCCAGCTTAATGCAATTATAATACTGTTATCTACTACAAGCTTTCCTCCAAGAATAATACCAGTTAACCCAATAATTAAATAGAAGATTTTTCTGCCTTTATTATGTCCCGAGTTTTCTATAATTTCATGATTGTTATTTGAACTTTTTAAAGCCATTTCAAAAAGGTAATAAATAAAAATGGAAAAGAAAATTAAAAATACTAATCCATCACCTCTTGTGATAACATTGCTCCCAGTTTGCTGTAAAAACCTATCAAGAGCTAGGATAAGTAAAAGAATGCTAGATAACAGGGCAAAGGGAATTTCTTTACGTGTTGTCTGTTTTTCCACCTTTAAAGGGCTTAGTAGTGCCATTATGCCTATAACAAGGGAAATATTAAAAATGTTGCTTCCTATAACGTTGCCTAATGAGATGCCGCTGCTTCCCTTGATGGCGGCGCCAATACTTACTGCAGCCTCTGGGGAGCTTGTCCCAAAAGCAACTATTGTAAGTCCTATTATCATGGGTGGAAGCTTCAGTGCCTTTGCAATCCCAGCTGCACCGTCAATAAAAAAGTCTGCTCCCTTAATCAAAAGAATAAATCCCAACAGTAATAAAAAATAAGTCATAATAATCCCCTCTTGATAAACATTAGTATATTTATTTCCCATATTCACTATTTAATTCATTTTAGCCCAGTGAAACTTAGCAGTTCGTATCTGAATATTCCACAACATTGTTATTATTCCTTTATTAATTTTGCAATTTATAGATTAGGCAATTAGATAAGATTGACTAGGGAAGCTGTTTTCCTCCCTTTGGAATTTTGTGCAGGAATTCATAAGGACGTGTTGAAAGTAAATTAATCAGCTCCATCATGGAGATTATTTTAAAAATATTTAGATTAATAAAAATAAATGGATTTATCTTCATGTAATTAATTTGAAATTAACGTATAATAAGGTAAAATAGACATATAGAATTGGATAGGAGGGATAAAATGCTTAAATTTGCTGCGAATCTTACATTTTTATTTACAGAACTGCCTTTTATGAAACGTTTTGAGGCAGCTAGAAAGGCAGGTTTTAATTATGTTGAATTCATGTTTCCCTATGATTTTGATTTAGACGAGATAGACAGACAGCTTAAACAGTACAATCTGCAATTGGTTCTTTTTAATCTTCCTGCAGGTGATTGGGCCAGTGGGGATCGTGGAATAGCTTTAGATCCAAATCGTAAGGCTGAGTTCAGAAAGGGAGTTAGTCAGTCTATTATGGCTGCTCAAAAGTTCGGTGTTGATAGAGTTAATTGTCTAGTAGGCAAGGTAGACGATCCTAGTTTAGATAATGGGCTGTGGGATAACCTGGTTGAAAATGTTTGTTATGCAGCTGATGAGCTGGGAAAACACGGGATCGATTTAATGGTTGAGCCCATTAATCATTACGATGTCCCTGGATTTTATCTTAATACCACTGAGCAGGTATTAAAGCTGCTTGCAGATGTTAACCGTTCCAATGTATATCTTCAGTATGATGTCTACCATGCTGAACTTGAAGGGGAATCCCATAAAGAAATTCTTGGGAACATATTCGATAAAATAGGGCATATTCAAATTGCCGACAACCCTGGAAGGAACCAGCCGGGAACAGGTGTCATTGATTTTGATTTTATATTGACTGAAATTGAAAGATTAGGGTATAAAGGTTATATAGGCATGGAGTATAAGCCAAAGCCCAATACTCTAGAGTCCCTGGAATGGATTAAAAACTATCCATATAAACTATAGTCACTATTTGGTGGTTAAAAGTATCAAATATTAAGTATTAAGTATAGGGAATTTAACCATAACATTTGTTCTGCCTGGAACAGAATCGATTTCCATTTTGGCATTGTGCCTGCGGACAATACTGCAGCAAATTGATAGTCCTAGACCAGTGCCTTTATCTTTTGTTGTAAAGAAGGGGTTGCCAAGATTCTCTAGAGCTTCCTTGGAAAAACCGGGTCCTTCATCAATAATGCTTAAAACAACTGAATCTTCTTCTGCATAGGTTTTTAAAATTAGTTCACAACCACTATCCATTGCTTCAAGGCCATTTCTTACAAGGTTTAATACCAACTGTCGGATTTCGCTTTCTTCTAACAGTACAGGTGGAATCTCCTGGAGCTGGACGTTAATATCCTTGGTATCCTGGGTTGATGTAGCATATAGCAGGGGCAATAAACCTTCAATAATAGTGTTCAGGTTGCCCTTGGAGGAAGGCTTTGTTTTATTACCTGCAAAGGATAAAAATTCACTTATAATCTTATTAGCCCTATCGATTTCATCTATCATAATATTAAAATAGTCCATATACTTTATACATTCTTGTTTTTTTTGCAGAAGCTGCAAAAAACCCCTAACTGTTGTAAGAGGATTTCTAACTTCATGAGCAATGGCAGCTGCCATTTTACCAACAATACTTAGTCGGTCTAAATGCTCCATTTCCTGGTTAAATTTATTCTTTTCAGTAATGTCTACAATTTCCTTTAAAACATATGTATTGTTATTAACATTTAAATGTTCTATTGTTAATAAGCCCTTTCTGATTTGGCCTTGTTTTGTTTGAAAGGTTACCCACTTACTGCCTGATTCCTTTTCAGAGGGTAAAGGGCTTTCTTCTTTTATAATACAGAAACTCTTTTGAATTTTAGACATATTTAATAGATCATCCCAGGAATACCCTGTTACTTCTAAAACAGCCTTGTTTACATCTATAAGCTCACCATCCATGGTGGATATGAATAGTAGGTTTGGGTTGTTCTGAAAAGCCTTGTAAAAAAGCTCCTTTGAAAGGTTAAGCTCTTCTTCAAAAGTATTCTTGCTAGGATGGCGGGGGAGTCCAGTTTTTGAAGCTTCTACCTTATTATAGTAGGCCTTTCTTCGCATTCCTGATGAACCATACCACCTTACAATGGGCATGTAGTCACCACCTAAAAAGAGACTCATCAAGCTTAATTCAATTTTTATAAAGAAATTCCTTTAAAAAAAATTGTCGAATATAAGTAAATAATAAAATATATAGACATTTTCATTCAAAAAGTTTCCTGGCAGATATTTTAAATATGATGCTTTTTGCAGTGAAATCAAAAAATAGTCCTTACTTAATTAAATTTATTACATGAAACCAATTATAGGCATGGTTATAGAGGTTTTTATACTACTTAGGATACTATGCTGTGTTGGTGAAAAATGCCCATGCTTTGACAAGTATGTATTCCAAGGATAAATGTGCTTTATAACTAAAATGACAGCAAGGAGGCTGTCATTTTAGTTATGAGGAGGAGGTTGTGATGTTAACCTATCTTGTTTAACTTGGGAAAGTAAGTTTTTACAAGCTGGTTAAGCTTCTGTATTTTTTCATCCTTTAGTTTTGTGTTACCCATGGGGTACACTCTACCCATGTACTCATATTTTGGCTGGCCTAATCGGTGATAAGGCAGTAGTTCATATTCAACATTTGGTAAACCTTTTAAAAAACTCATTATTTCTAAAATGTCTTCTTCACTATCATTGAATCCAGGAATTACAGCAGTTCTAACTATTTTTTTTATTTCAGGGAAGGCTTCGCACATTTTTCTAAAGTTTTCTAAAGCGATTTCATTAGTTATTCCAGTATACTTCTTATGTTTTTCTCCATCTATACATTTAATATCGTAAAGAACCGTATCCAAATAACTACATGCTTTTTCAAGGTTTACCCAGTCAGTATGTCCAGTTGTTTCAATTGCTGTAGTAATTCTCCTTTTCTTGGCTTCTTTTAATAATGCAATGGCAAAATCTATTTGAAGTAAGGGTTCTCCACCACTAAGGGTAATTCCACCTTCTGATCTGGAATAGAATACACTATCTGCTTCAACAGCATCTATTACTTCTTTTACATTCATTAGATTACCATATTTGTTTAAGGCTAATGAAGGGCATACATCTGTGCATTTAAGACAATTGTCACATAAATTCCAATTAATCTTTACTTTTTTATCCTCTATACTGTTTGAGATAGCCTTTTGAGGGCATGCTCCAATACAATAGCCACATTCATCAATACCAATGCATTTGTTGCTATTATAAGCTAAATCAGGGGTAACGTGATGGGATTCAGGATTGCTGCACCATTGGCAGCGCAAGGGACATCCTTTTAAAAATACAATTGTCCTAATCCCGGGACCATCGTGTACTGAAAAATGCTGGATGTTAAATACATAACCATAATTTTTTTTATCATAGCTCTTAGCATGATCCATTAATACATGCCTCCTAGTAAAAAGTGAGGTAAGCCCTGCAGGATTATGGCAGGACTTACCAAGTAGTTATATTATATTGTACTATGTTCTGTCCTAGCAATAATGTCATCTTGCAAATCTGGAGATAAATCAACAAAGTATGCACTATAGCCGGCTACCCTTACCAGCAAACCACGATACCTATCGGGATCTTTTTTAGCCGCAAGCAATGTTTCCTTATTGATAATATTAAATTGCAGGTGCCAGAGCTTTAAATCTGACCAGGTTTTTATGAAGGAAACGAGTTTTTTAGTACCCAGATCACCGGCAACTGTTGCAGGGCTTAATTTAATATTTAGCAGCCTTGCTGCTCTCTCTCTATAGTCATAGTTCTTGGTGTTAAAATTCGACAACAGCACAGCAGTTGGACCCTTGGCATCTGCACCATGGGATGCAGATGAACCATCGGCAAGTGGTGTATAAGCTTTTCTACCATTTGGTGTGGCACTTACAACCTTACCAAAGGGAACATGGGATGTAAAAGGAACTAATCTTAGATCCAAGTGAACGCCTAGTTCCTTGGAGTACTGTTTTGTAAATTTAAGTGCTTCTCTATCAATGGCCTTTCCAATTTCATCAGCATAAGAATCATTGTTGCCATACTTGGGTGCATTAACTAACATTTGTCTGACTGCTTCCTTGCCTTCAAAATTTACTTCAAGAGCTTCAAGAAGCTCTTCCATTGTTAACCTTTTATCATCATAAACAAGTTTTTTGACAGCCGCTAAAGAATCAATTACTGTTCCAAATCCTATTAACTCAAAGTAGCCTAAATCAATACCACCTTCAATTTTTGGAGAATGTAAGTCCTTGCAGCTTGCCATACAAAGATCATGGAGAGATGATAAAAGGGGAGCTGCAAAATGCCTAGGTCTTAAGTTAATGATAATATGCTGCTGGATAAAGGCGTGTTTTATAAAATTTGTTTGCTGTGCCACGTAAGCATTCCAAAAATCTTCCCATGTTTTAAAATTTTTTGGATCTCCAGTTTCAAGTCCGATTATTTCATCACCAGTAACTTTGATTTTACCGTTGTATAGAGTCATTTCTATTGCAGATGCAAAGTTAATATACGCACAACCACTGGTATAAGTATCTCTATTAGGCATTCTTACCTCAGCACATCCAGAAACCGCATGATTCAGGGCTTCTTCAAAAGAAGCGCCTTTAGATAACAACAAGGGAACAGTTTCCTCGTCATTAATAAGCTTAGGAAAACCAGAACCTTCTTTTATAGTTTCTGCTACCTCGTAAAGGTATCTTTCTGGAGCTCTAGCATGAACTCTCGCAGCTAGATCAGGGTAATTAAGAGGAAATTCTCTCTTTGACTGCAAGAATAGGTATGTCAATTCGTTAGCAGCATCACATCCATCTGGAGTTTGGCCGCCTATTGTTACAGCTTCCCAGTGCGCATAACCTTCATTAAAAGCCCCGCCAGCAGGTGAAACATATAAATCAATAAACTGGGCCATAGCTACCCACATACATTCAAGCAATTCTATAACTTGTTCATTAGTGATGCTGTCTTTCTCAATATCCTGCTTATAATAAGGATAAAAATATTGATCCATTCTACCATTAGATATAATAGTTCCAGTCTTTTGTTCAATTCTTGAAAACATTTGAGTAAACCACTGTGATTGAATAGCTTCATGTAAATTTCGTGCAGGGTTTTCTGGAACCCATTGGCAGATCTGGGCAATTTGTTCTAGTTCTTTTTTTCTTATTGGGTCGGCTTCTTCAGCAGCCCTTTCAGCAGCCCTTTTGGCATGTCTTTTGGCCCATATGACTATTGCATCACAAACAGTAACTATGGCTTCTAGATATGGGCGTTTTTCAACATTATCAACAGGACTTAAGGGATCAAGCTGAGCAAGTTGTTCTAGTGCACCTTCTTTAATACCTTTAAATCCATTTTTTAAAACTTTTTCATAATCAGCTACCCATTGAAGTGAAGATCTAAAGGAAGAGGTCTCATTTACTATAAATCTAGATTTTAATACATCCTTTGGATCATAAGTTAGCTTTAGTGTTTCTGCTGGCAATGCTTTTGCTAAGCTTTCATGGTATGTTTTTCCCTTCCAATAGGGAGAAATTTCTTCTATTACTATTCTTGCATCCTCTTCGGTAATATTAAATGGTGACTGAACTCTTTTTGGCAGCTGTTCAATAGCAATGTCCAGAAAATCCCCATCTAGTTCAGGATAGAGAATTCCATATCTTCCATTGGTTCCTGCTCTGCCAACAATTAATTGATGTTCATCAATATATATAGTAATATTTTCAGCAATGTGTTTTAATGCTTTGGCCCATCTTAAAACAAGGGGCTGCCCTTCTGTTTGCTTGAAAGATTCTGTAAAGAATTTTGACCTTTCCGCATCAATAATTGGCTTTTGGTTTTTAAATGAGTTTAATATTTTATAAACCCTTTCTCTGCCAAGAAAATTTTGCTTACCTTGAATTTCCTCTTGTATTTTTTGTTCGTGTGGTGATAAAATGCAACATTCCATTTTAGCTAGTCCTCCTTTTATTTTACTAATTAAAACAACAGTTTTAATATTATCAACAGAAATAGAATAAGTTGTTAGTCTTGATTATACTTCTAGCAAGAATGATACCAAACTATACAGAACTAAAACAAATTGGCAAAAAAATATCTAGTTAAGCATCATTGCAAAAATGCAACGCAATTGCTTATTAAGCAAGTAAATAATCACCATTTTCCTTGTTTATAGATGAGTTGCAAATAAATAAAAGTCGTTGCAAGCTAGCAACGATTGATGCTAGGATGCAACGACTGGTAGTTTTTCAGCCATTATGAAAAGTTATTCTAATAGAGAATATTTTTTAAGCTTTCGGAATATGGTTGAGCGGTTAACCTTGAATTTATATGCAATTTCCGAAATGCTTCCATGAGTATCCATGGCTTTTTTTAAGATTTCCCGTTCTATATTATCCATAATTTCATTTAAAGGTTTGTCTTCTATGTTAAAGGTAGCAGGGAAAAAAACTATATTATTATTCTCTTCTGATAACATATTGTTTGGCAGATCACTTAAATCAACAGTATTTTTTTCCCGGGTTACAATCAGACTTTGAATAAAATTTTCCATTTCTCTAACGTTGCCATGCCATTTGTAGTTTAAAAACACATTTTCTACTTCCTTTGAAAAGGTAAGATTTTTCTTGTATCTAGAATTAAATTTTTCAAAAAAGTATTTGGCCAGGGGAATAATATCATCTTTTCTTTCCCGTAAAGGAGGAATATTTAAAACAGCAACTCTTAAGCGATAATATAAATCACTTCTAAAAGTACCTTCCCTTACACCATCTTCCAGGTTTCTGTTTGTGGCTGCAATGAATCTTACATCTACTTTCTTGATTTTTGTAGATCCAATACGCATAATTTCCTGGTCCTGTAGCACTCTAAGGAGTTTTGTCTGCATGGGCAAGGGTAATTCTCCTATTTCATCTAAAAATAAAGTGCCTCCATCTGCCATCTCAAAAAAACCAGGTTTGCCCTTGGTATTGGCTCCAGAAAAAGCACCTGATTCATAACCAAACAGTTCTGATTCAATTAAATTCTCTGGTATGGTTGTGCAATCAATTTTAAAGAATGGTTTATTTGAACGAATACTTTTCTCATGAATTTTTTTTGCAAAAATATCCTTTCCCACACCAGTTTCTCCTAATAGCAGAACAGTTGCATCTGTTTGTGCAATCTTATGTAGTAATCCCATTAGGTTTTTCATGACTTGACTTTCAAGAATAATAGATGAGTTAGGCATGTTTTTATTACATAAATATTGAAACTCCATGTGATATTTATTGATTAGTTCCTGCTGTGAAGCTATTTGTTCTTTAAGCTGTGATAATAGGGTAACATCTCTTACGAAGGTTACAACCAGGGCAACCCTGCCATTGGGTCCAAACACGGGATAACCATTTAATACCACTTGTCTGCCGACTTTAGTTATTTGAACTGTAGATTTGGGTTCACCAGTTCTAACTATATCTGGATTTAAAATACTATCAAATTTACCTTCTTTTACCAGATCTTTTAAATACCTCCCCAACAGTTCCTCCTGCTTTAGTCCTGTAAGTTGTTCATATGCTTTATTAACCCGGATAGTTTTACCCTCATTATCTGATATATAAATACCATCACTGAAGATGTCCAGTATTCTATCTATATAAGCCCCCAAAACTTTAGAATGGTTAATTAAACTTTCCTGTTTTTTTCTAGTAATTTTGCTCCCCTCCCCTTAAAAAACAATTAATTATTTAATTAAATCTTATTTTAAAAAATATAACAAGTCAATCAATCTTTGTTGCTAAGTTGCAACATTCCTTGCAAAACAGCAACACACAGAATAAGAACTTAATTAACCAAAATTCCTTTATTAATAAAGATTATGGCAATGATTGCATAAATTTATAAAAACAGTTGTTGCATTTTTACAACGTTTTGTCCACATCTAACAGTTAAGACGGATATTACCAAGTTCAGCTCTTTGGCATCAGTCTTGCAAATACAAATTTGATATTATGCAAGGTGACCTAGCACCTTTGTTCCCACAAATATTTTTGTCTTAGGAGGAAAAAGTGTGAAAATAATTGATTTTAGGTTTAGGCCTAACACTCCTGAAACCGTTTCTGGAATAGCAAATAGCAAAATGTTTAAGGGCATGTGTGCAAGCATTAATTTTTCAGAGAAGATGAAGGGGCAGCCCTTGGAAGAGATTGTGGGTGAATTGGACAAGTACAATGTAGAACTTGCAGTAATAACAGGAAGAGACTGTGAAACTACATATCAAGCTAAACCAAATAATGATAGTGTAATTGAGTTTGTAAATAAATATCCACATAAATTTATTGGTTTTGTTGGACTAGATCCTCATAAAGGCATGAAAGCCTTAGAACAGCTAAAGCATGCAGTTACTGTCTTGGGTTTAAAAGGTGCTGCTGTTGATCCCTATTTAGCCCAGATCTATGTTCATGATGCCAAATACTATCCAATATATGCAAAATGTTGTGAGTTAAATATACCTATAGTTATTACTACTGGTCCAGCTACATTAGTACCTAATGCAATAATAGACCATGTGGCACCCAGGTATATTGATTTTGTGGCTAAAGATTTTCCGGATCTAAAAATTGTTGTGAGCCATGGAGGTTATCCATGGGTGAATGAAATGATAACTATAGCTCAACGCAACGCAAACGTATATGTGGAGCTATCTGAATATGAACATTTTCCCCAGTCAGAAGCTTATATCCAAGCAGCAAATACAATAATCAGTGATAAGGTGCTATATGCAAGTGCCCATCCCTTTGCGGATTTTAAAGAAACATTAAAGATATATGAAAAACTGCCTTTTACTGATGAGGTACGCAAAAAAATCATGTATAAGAATGCCGCAAAGGTATTAAATTTACAGGATAAGTTTATAGATGAAGCACAACTCAAACCAAACATTTCCCAGAAGCAAGATATGGAAAAAATGATTATCGAAAGTGTTATTAAAGAATTGTCCAAAAGAGGTGTAATAGGATAACTCAAAGGGCTAATTTAAACCCGCAAAAAACAGGGAGGTAACTATTATAATGAACAATGCGTTAGGTTTAGTTGAGACTAAAGGCTTGATAGGAGCAATAGAAGCAGCAGATGCCATGGTAAAGGCTGCTAATGTAAGACTAGTAGGGAAAGTTCTAGTAGGTGGAGGCTTAGTTACAGTTATGGTAAGGGGGGACGTGGGAGCTGTTAAAGCTGCCACCGATGCTGGAGCAGCAGCAGCCCAGCGAGTAGGCGAATTAATTTCGGTTCATGTAATCCCAAGACCCCATGGTGATATTGAAATTATTATACCTAAGGCACCATAATTGCTGCACGACATATTCACATGCATCCTGAATACGTAAGGAAATTTGGAGTTGAGGACAAGGAACGTGTTTGTATAAAAAGTGCCAGGGCTAAGGGGATTGGTTTTTCAAGAAGTATTGGTTAGAGTAAGTGACAACTATCGACTGGAAATGCATGTAGATATTGATGAAGCAAATGCAGCAGGATTAAGTAACCAAGACATTGTTGAAATGATTAAGTAAATAGGTTAAAACATAAAACTACAGAATAATATGGTATAACTTAACAAAAAAACAATATTAATGTACTAAAGACAAGTCCTCTAAATTTTTAAATGGTTTTATGAATTTGGTATACATTTTATTAATAGCGTTTAATAAGAGAGTGTTTATATTTTAGCGTTTTAGGGGGTGGAGTATAAGAAAATTATAGTTTTAAGTTAAACCAAAAATACAAAAATTAGGAGGTTAGGTAATGTTAAAAAAATCTTTATGGTTGGTACCTGTTTTATTGCTATGCCTGGTGCTTAGTTTAGGATTGGCAGGATGCGGGGCTGACAAGCCAGCGGCAGGACCAGAAACACAGCAGGATGCTGCACAGCCGGGTAAGGTATACAGGTGGCAGTTACAATCTGCTGTTCCTGTAGGAGATCCACATATGGATATCTTGAGAATGCTAGCAAGCGATATTGAGAAAATGAGCGGCGGTCGTTTAATTATTGAGCCTCTTCCAGCAGGCGCTGTTGTTGGTCCTTTTGAGATACTAGATGCTGTTAATGATGGCATAGTAGATGCTGGTCAATGGTGGACACACTATGCTACAGGCAAACACCCTGCTGCAGGATTGTTTAATGCTCCAGTTGGTGGTGCTGGTACAGGTATAGATCAAACAACATTATTGTCCTGGCACCTTCAAGATGAGGGGAGAGAGCTTTATGTTAAGTTTTACACAGAAATATTAGGTAAGGATGTAATGCCCTTTATACATGCGCCTGATGGACCTGAAGCTTTAGGATGGTTTAAAGAGCCAGTTGCAACTGTTGAAGAATTTAAAAAGTTAAGATTTCGTGCACCTCCAGGACTTCCTGGGGAAGTATATGCTGAAATGGGGGCAACTCCAGTTAGTATGCCTGGAGCAGAAATTATTCCTGCTGCTGAAAGGGGAGTAATTGATGCGGCAGAATGGATCAATCCTTCTACTGATATTAGGATGGGCTTCCAAGATATATTTGAATATTATTGTTTAAATGGTCTACATCAAGTTATTGGCATGTCAGATATTATGATAAATGGCGAAAGATGGCGTGAATTACCACCAGACCTTCAGGCAATTGTCCAGGTTGCAACAACTAAATCAATAATCAACAGCTATACCTATTTCCTCAGAGAAAATTCAATAAATCTCGATAAACTGGTAAATGAGCATGGTGTAACAATAATTCCTGCACCAGAAGGCTATGCAGAGGAATTTTTAGCAGCTGCTGAAAGAGTAATAGCAAAATATGAGGCTCAGGATCCATTCTTTAAACAAGTAAGTGAATCCCAAAAGGCCTATGCAAAGCTAACTGTGCCTTACAGGGCAAGGAATTTGGAAACAGGACTAAACATGGCACGATATGCTTTGGATAAAAACTAATATTTTAAAACTTAAACTTGCACAGGCGGGGTTTAGAGCCCCGCTTGCTGTAAGTTTGCTGGTGTAAAACTTTTAGAAGAGAGGTTAAGCTATGGCTTATTTATTAAAAGTTTCACAAACCATTGACCGAATAACTGATTTTTTAGGAAAAACCTTTTCATGGCTTGCTATCCCATTAATGCTTGTCCTCTTCTGGGAAGTCTTTATCCGTAAGATTGTAGCTCCTACCAACTGGGCATATGACCTATCCTATATGCTTTATGGGGCTCACTTCATGCTTGCAACAGGGTTTGCACTAAAATATAAAGCACATGTTCGGACTGATGTCCTGTATCGAAGGTGGTCTGCAAAATGGCAGGGTATTGTAGATGCAGTCTTGTATTTTATGATTTTTTTACCAGGAGTGAGTGTTTTAATGTGGGCAAGCTGGCAGTATTTTTATAAGTCTTGGGAGTTCAAAGAGAGATACATGAGCAGCCCATTTATGCCTCCAATTTATCCATTAAAGTTTATTATGTTTTTTGCTATAGCCCTGTTATTAATACAAGGAATCTCTGAACTCTTGAAAAGTTTTTATGCTGCCAAGTATGGTAAATGGCCTGATGATGGCGAGCAAGATGGGGGTGATGCGTAATGAGTTTAGATATCCTTGGCTTAGTAATGCTGGGAAGCCTCTTTGCAGCGATCATGCTTGGTTTTCCTATATCCTTTACCCTTGTATCCCTTGCGATGATTTTTGGTTATATTGGTTTGGGAGGTAGAGTTTTCAATCTCCTAACATACCAGGTTTTTCATACAATGACAGACCAAATTCTGGCAGCTGTTACTCTATTTTTATTAATGGGATATATTTTAGAACAGGCGGGATTGATGACACGGTTCTTCAAAGGCTTCCAGCTCCTATTTGGTTCAATGCGGGGCTCCCTGTATTTGGGTACCATTATTGCTGCCGTTATGTTTGCTGCTGCTACTGGTATAGTCGGTGCATCAGTTACAATTGTAGGATTAATGGCTGCACCTCATATGATGAAAAGTGGATATAGTCCTCGTATTTCAGCAGGGACTATTGCTGCTGGAGGGACCCTGGGCATTCTTATTCCGCCGAGTGTTATGCTGGTTGTAATTGGTCCTACTTTAGGGGTATCCATTATGCAGTTATTTGCAGGTGCCATTTTACCGGGACTTTTGCTGGCAGGCCTTTTCCTTATTTTTACAATGGTGTTATCTTATTTTAAACCTGAATTTGGCCCACCTTTACCAGTGGAGCAACGAAGTGGTAGTGTTGGTTATGCTTTGCGCGAGCTTTTAATGGGAATAATTCCTCCTGCGGGTTTAATTTTGGCTACTTTAGGCAGCATTTTAACTGGTTTTGCCACACCTACCGAAGGGGCAGCTATTGGCGCAGTGGGAGCTTTTTTAATAGTTATACTTCATGGGCGTTTTAATTTGAAATTGCTAAAGGGTGCTCTTTATCGTACAGCTCAATCAGCCAGTATGATATTATTTCTTATTGCAGCTGCTAATTTCTTTGCAGCAGTATTTTCCCGTTTCGGCTCACCCCAGTTTATAGCGGATTTTCTATTGCAACTACCAGTTGGTCCTACTGGACTGCTGTTGATTGTGTTAGGATTTATTTTCCTTTTAGGATGGCCCTTAGGATGCTGGGTGCCAATTGTAGTTATCTTCGTGCCAATTTTCGCACCCATAATGGCTGATTTAGGGATTTCCATGCTGGTCTTTGGTATTCTTGTGGCTGTTACGCTGCAGACTGCCTGGCTTTCGCCACCAGTTGCTTTGTCGGCATATTTCTTAAGTGCCGTTGTTCCTGAATGGAAGTTGGAAGACATTTATATTGGAATGTTTCCCTTTATGATGCTGCAGTTGGTTGGGGTGATAATCCTAGTTTTATTCCCTAAAATAATAACTTTCTTACCTACTTTAATGTATGGGCAATAGATAAGAAATTTTTAAATACAACTGGTTTTTAATTTATATTTTTTAAAATTAAAAAAAGCTTTTGAGGGTACGTTGTGGGGGATTAATAACCCCTTTTTTTATTTTTAATGGTCCGTGTGGTAAAATGTAGTATAAGGGTACTTCAATATTATGGTTAAAATTCACACATTACTAATTCAATTGGGGTAAAATAATAAATAACCAAGGGAGGTGCAGGTTTTATGGGCAATTCTAAAGAAAATGAAGCTATTGGCGTTAAAAAACGAGGAACCATCAAACAAACTGATGAGGAATGGAAGAAACAACTTGAACCGGAAGCTTATTATGTACTAAGGCACAAGGGAACAGAAAGACCCTTCGTAAATAACAAGTACTATGCTCATAAGGAAAAGGGTAAATATTACTGTGCAGGCTGTGGGAATCTATTGTTCACCTCAGACAAGAAATTTGATTCCGGAACAGGCTGGCCAAGCTATTATGATGTTTACTCAGATGAAAGTATTACAACAAAAACAGATAAGTCCCTGGGCATGGAGAGAACAGAGGTATTATGTGCACGGTGCGAAGGGCATTTAGGGCATGTTTTTGATGATGGACCAAAACCTACAGGTAAGCGTTATTGTATAAACTCTGCTGCAATGGATTTTAAAAGGGATGAACAAAAGGAAAAGGATAAAGGTGAGTAGACTATGGAACAACACCACAGTAAGCCCAAAATTGATTTGGATATACCTGATAAACTGGAAAAGGCTGTCTTTGGATTAGGCTGATTTTGGGGTCCTGATGCCCAGTTTGGGCTAATAAAGGGAGTCGTCAGCACTACTGTTGGATATGCAGGTGGAACAACCACTAATCCTACTTACAGGAATATGGGTGACCATACAGAAACCCTTGAGGTTGAGTTTAATCAAGCAATAATATCATTGAAAGACCTATTAGATGTTTTCTGGAAAAGCCACAACCCTACAAGAGGTTCCTGGTCAAGGCAGTACATGTCTATCTTTTTCTATAATAATGACGAGCAAAAAGAAACTATTATGAATTCAAAAAGTGAATTTGCAAGAAAAACAGGCAAAAAGATTTATACTGAAGTGGCTAAGCTGGATACCTTTTATCCAGCCGAAGACTATCACCAGAAATACTATTTACAGAGAATTCCTGAACTGATGAAGGAGTTAAGGGCAATTTATCCTGACTTTCAGGATTTTGTTAAATCTACAGCAGCTGCCCGTATTAATGGGTATGTTGGCGGATACGGAACACTAGCTATGCTTCGGGATGAAATAGATGATTTGGGGTTGTCAGACAATGGAAGAAAAATTCTTATGAAAATTTTAGGCAAGTAGGCAGACGAATAATAGATTGAGTTTAAAAGTTATGTTATGTATAGAAATAATAAAAAAGTAGTGTAGTAAGAATCAAGCATAGTACTTTTCTTACTTCACTACTTTTTAACTAAACCCTACTTTTTAGGTAATTTAATAAATATATCTTTATATTAATTGCAGCTGAATACTGGTTATTGCGTTAGCCATACTAAATCAAGCTCATGTAATTTGCCGGGAAGGGGTTTGCCATTTTCATCTAGTCCAGCCATTTGGTAGTATAAAGAGATGGCGTTATTAAAATCCTCTTCACTAATTTGATTTTTACCTGCTAAAGGACCTGTGGGGATGGGTGCAAATAGTCTTTTAGGCAGGGTATCATCTTGTCTGGAAAACCCTTCCCTGCTGTTAAAGACCCTAAGCATGCTTGATGTTCTTTCCCCAGTCTTGAGCATTTCCCATAAACTTGTGTTCCAGCCTGTAACAGCCCTTGTCATGTCAAATAGCATTTCAAGGGTAGCAATGCTCCTGGAAACAAAACCAAAAGTACAAATACCTAGACAGTCATACATTATAGTAAGCAGATGGGTGTAGTGATATAAGCGTACTTTTTCAGGAGAAAGCTGGCTGGCAGGAACCGGTTCAAGTATGCCCAGGGGCTCTACTCCTTTAAGTCCAAGAGAACCGCTTTCTTGAAATAGTTGATCATGCTGGGCATTCCAATGGTCTGCACCGTGACTTGCCAGGGCATACTGCAATCCTAGACCTGTTTTTATTCTCGGATCATGTGCAGGTATTTCCTGGCCTTTTGTTTCAAGAAGTAGATTATCTGCGCCTTTTCCTATTTCCCTTGCCAATCTTACTGAACCCATGGCTAATTTGCCACCAAAGCCTCTCTTTAATGCAATATCCTCAATAAGCTTCAAAATAATTTCTTCATTGCCAAAGGTCA
>JAGXSK010000189.1 GCA_018333845.1 Clostridia bacterium
TGGCCTGGACAGTCAACGTGGGCATAGTGTCTGTTTTCTGTCTCGTATTCCACGTGGGCTGTACTGATTGTTATGCCCCTTTCTCTTTCTTCTGGCGCATTGTCTATCTGGTCATATGCTGTTGCTACTGCGCCTCCTTTTTTTGATAAACAAAATGTTATTGCTGCTGTCAATGTTGTCTTTCCATGGTCTACGTGACCTATTGTTCCTACGTTAACGTGGGGTTTTGTCCTCTCAAATTTTTTCTTGGCCATTTTTAATATCCTCCTTAAAATTACTATATTTTAAATTAGGCTGCTCCGCCTTGTCTTTTTGCAATAATTTCATCTGCAATATTTTTGGGAACCTCTGAATAATGATCAAACTGCATCACATATGTTCCTCTGCCCTGTGTCTTTGATCTTAAGTCTGTGGCATATCCAAACATCTCGGCTAAAGGCACATACCCCCTTACAACATGACCTCCAGCCCTTGGCTCCATACCTTCAACTCGACCCCTTCTACCGCTCATGTCACCAATTACATCCCCAAGATATTCATCAGGTATAACCACTTCTACCTTCATAACTGGCTCTAACAAACATGGACTGGCTTTAGGCACTGCGTTTTTAAAAGCTAGCGAACCTGCTATTTTGAAAGCCATTTCTGAAGAATCAACATCGTGAAATGAGCCATCTACCAATGTAGCTTTTACATCAATAGTTGGATAGCCTGCAAGGACTCCGTTCTCCATGGCCTCCCTTATGCCGGCATCTACTGCTGGAATATACTCCTTGGGTATAATCCCGCCAACAATTTTGTTCTCAAACATATAGCCTTGAGCATCTTCCAGGGGTTCAAATTCAACCACAACGTGTCCATACTGCCCTCTACCACCAGATTGGCGTACATACTTTCCTTCAACCTTGACTGATTTGCGAATTGTTTCTTTATATGCTACCTGTGGTTTGCCAACATTTGCGTCAACTTTGAATTCTCTAAGAAGTCTATCACAGATAATTTCCAGGTGCAATTCCCCCATGCCTGAAATAATAATCTGACCAGTTTCTGTGTCAGTATGCACCTTGAAAGTTGGATCCTCTTCAGCAAGCTTTTGTAAAACTATACCCATTTTGTCCTGGTCCTGTTTTGTTTTAGGTTCAATGGCTACTGAAATAACAGGTTCAGGAAATTGCATGGATTCTAGGATTATGGGAGCTTTTTCATCACATAAAGTATCCCCAGTTGATGTATCTTTTAGCCCAACTGCAGCTGCAATATCTCCTGTTGATACCTCAGGTACCTCTTCCCTGTGATTGGCATGCATTTTCAAGAGTCTGCCAATTCGCTCCATTTTGCCCTTGGAGGCATTATAAACATATGAGCCTGACTTGAGAACACCTGAGTAAACTCTAAAAAAGGTAAGTTTACCTACATAAGGGTCTGTCATGATTTTGAAGGCCAATGCCGCAAAAGGCTCATTGTCATCAGATTTGCGAACCTCCTCCATATCTTTTTCAGGATTATAACCTGCTATTGGAGGAACATCTAAAGGTGATGGCAGATAGTCAACCACTCCATCAAGCAAAGCCTGAACCCCTTTATTTTTAAAAGAAGAACCACAAAATGTTGGTATGATCTTAACTGCAATTGTTGCCTTGCGTATACCCCTTTTAATCTCTTCTTCAGTAAGCTCTTCACCTTCTAAATACCTCATTATCAGCTCATCATCACTTTCAGATACAGCTTCAATGAGCTTTTCCCTGTAATGCTCTACATCCGCTAGCATTTCTCCTGGGATTTCGCATTCATCGCTTTTTGTGCCCAGGTCATCTATATATATAATTGCTTTTTTTCTAACTAAATCAACATAACCCTTGAAGTTTTCTTCTGAACCAATGGGCAATTGTACAGGTACGGCATTTGCGCCTAATCGGGTTTTAATCATGTCGACTCCATTTAAAAAGTCGGCACCTATTCTATCCATTTTATTAATATAGGCAATTCTTGGCACGCCATATTTATCAGCCTGGCGCCAAACTGTTTCAGACTGTGGCTCTACCCCGCCTACTGAACAGAACACAGCTACTGCACCATCTAAAACCCTCAGGGATCTTTCAACCTCTACTGTAAAGTCAACGTGGCCGGGTGTGTCTATAATATTAATACTATATCCTTTCCAATGACACGTTGTAGCAGCAGAAGTAATGGTGATACCTCTTTCCTGCTCTTGAATCATCCAATCCATGGTTGCGGCACCGTCATGAACTTCCCCAAGTTTGTGTACTTTACCTGTATAGAATAGAATGCGTTCAGTAGTAGTGGTTTTACCAGCATCAATATGGGCCATGATTCCTATATTTCTTGTTTTGTCTAATGGGTATTCCTTCGCCATTTAATTCACCTCTCTTATTTCATCTGTTAGATGTCAGATGTCAGATGTCGGATACGCTTTTAGAATTGTCCCTGGAAATTCTATCTATGGCTTACTCCAACGTCAGACCTCCGACCTCTGTATATTGCTGAGGCGGCGGCTAGTACCGGCAACCGAAGTTTTTACCATCTGTAATGAGCAAAAGCCTTGTTAGCTTCAGCCATCTTATGAGTGTCTTCCTTTTTCTTAATAGAACTACCTGTATTATTGGCAGCATCAATTAGCTCATTTGCCAACTTTTCCTGCATGGACTTTCCTCCCCTTTGACGGGTATAATTTATAATCCAGCGGTTGGCTAATGTCTGTCTTCTATCTGGGCGAACTTCAACTGGAACCTGGTAGTTAGCACCACCTACACGTCTTGCCTTTACTTCTAAAACTGGCATTACATTCTTAATAGCTTCCTCAAATACTTCCATTGGATCTCTGCCTGTTTTTTCCCTAATAGTATCCAATGCACCATAAACAATTGCTTCTGCTGTTCCTTTTTTGCCGTCTAGCATTATCTGGTTTATAAGTTTTGTCAGCCTTACACTTTTATATTTTGGGTCAGGCAAAACTTTTCTTTTTGGTACATGACCTCTACGTGGCATCCATTACCCTCCTTTACTAATGGGATGTTGGAAGTGAGATATTTGATTTCAGATAAAACCCACTTCTAGCAATAATTTTAATTTTACTATTTATTTCTTTGTTACGTTCTTTGGTAGGTTCTTTGGTCTTTTAGAGCCGTATTTTGATCTGCCTTGCTTTCTGTTGTTTACCCCAGCAGTATCCAAAGAACCCCTTACTATGTGATATCTCACACCTGGAAGATCCTTCACCCTGCCCCCTCTAACCAAAACTACCGAGTGTTCCTGAAGGTTATGACCAATACCTGGTATATAAGCAGTTACTTCTATACCATTTGTCAGTCTTACCCTGGCAACTTTTCTCAATGCAGAGTTAGGTTTTTTGGGAGTAGTAGTATACACCCTGGTACATACTCCCCTTTTTTGAGGAGAATTCTTCAAAGCAGGTGCTGTAGATTTTTTTTCCACCACTTCTCTACCTTTTCTAACTAACTGTTGAAATGTAGGCACTTACTACACCTCCTTCCTTAAAAACTTTTAAAACTATTGAAAAATGGCAGCCGTGGCTGAACCAACCTCTATCCCACACAAACGGCCTAATTCTTCCATTGTAACAATAAAAACAATTTCTATTCCCTTTTCCTCACAAAGTTTAAGTATTGGTTCAGTGACCCGCTTTTCCGCATCACGGGCCACAAAAACCAACTGAGCTTCTCCCTTTTCTATAGCTTTCTTAGTCTGCTTGGTACCTATAAATATTTTTCTTGCTTGTTTTAGCCTTTCTTCTACAAGCATTGCCGCAGACCTCCTATAGTTTTAGCAAATTACACACTTACTTATAATATCACTGTCATATGGTCATGTCAATACTATTAAGTTTTCATCTGCATTTTCAACATCTTCATAGCCAAGATTATTCTCCTTATATCTAACCATGCCTGTACCTGCTGGAATTAGCTTTCCAATGATGACATTTTCTTTTAAGCCAAGGAGTGGATCAACTTTACCTTTAATGGCTGCTTCAGTCAGCACCCTGGTTGTTTCCTGGAAGGATGCCGCTGACAGGAAGGAGTCTGTAGCTAAAGATGCTTTAGTGATTCCAAGCAGCACAGTTTTGGCTGTTGCAGGAGCTCCACCTTCAGCTATAATTAAATTGTTGGCATCTTCAAATTCAAAACGGTCTATCACACTGCCAGGCAGCAAATGGGTATCTCCAGCATCTTCAATCTTTACTTTTCTCAGCATCTGTCTAATGATAATCTCAATGTGCTTATCATTAATATCAACACCCTGCAGCCTGTAAACCTTCTGCACCTCTCTTAAAAGATAAGCATGGACTCCCTTTACCCCTTTTACTTTAAGCATATCGTGGGGGTTTACTGATCCTTCGGTAAGTTCATCTCCAGGTTCAATGTAGTCCCCGTCCTGCACCCTTACCCTTGCTCCAAAGGGTACAACATAGGTCTGCTTTTCTTCTCCCTGGGCTACGGTTATTTCTCTTCTTCCTTTCACCTCAGATATGCTTGCCATACCAGGATTTTCAGCAATTACCGCCTGTCCCTTGGGTTTGCGACCCTCAAATAACTCCTCAATCCTCGGTAGACCCTGGGTAATATCGTCACCAGCTACTCCACCTGTGTGGAAGGTACGCATTGTAAGCTGGGTACCTGGCTCTCCAATTGATTGGGCGGCAATAATGCCTACAGCCTCACCAATTTCTACTGCTTTTCCTGTTGCCAGGTTGCGTCCGTAACAGGTTGCACACACACCATTACGTGTCTTACATGCTAAAACTGAACGGATTTTAACTGCTTTTATTCCAGCTTCAATTATCTTTTTTGTTTGTTCATTGGAAATCTCTTCCCCAATCCTTGCTATCAATTCGCCTGTTTGGGGATTATGAAT
>JAGXSK010000190.1 GCA_018333845.1 Clostridia bacterium
TGGGTAAATCCCCGACCTCGGCACTCGGAGGCCACACAGAGGCACACAACGCGACACTGGTGATAATGGCTATTCCGGCGATAATTAGCTTTTTCAATATACCGTCTCCCTTCAGCAACAGACACTACCACAGGCAGAGGGAGATATCTACACATATTTCTTTAAAACTGCTTAAATGTCGAATAAACATAAATGAAATCTTTATAAATGCGTTAAAATATATTGTAAAGCACATGCAAATTTTGGTATAATAAGTTGGAATTTAGGAAATAGGTGGCGAATATGCGAGTAAGTTATAAAAAACTATGGAAGCTCCTTATTGATAGAGATATGAAAAAGAAGGATTTGCAATTGGCATCTGGATTAAGTTCAACCACCATTGCTAAGCTCTCAAATCATGAGAATGTTAGCATGGAAGTCTTGATAAAAGTATGTGCCACTCTAGGCGTTGATTTCGGAGACATTATGGAATTAGTCCCAAACCTGCAGGACAACACAAAATAAGTTAACATATAGCCAATAAAGGAGCTTACTATGGAGATTTTCGATAATATAACAAAAACTGTGAAGAATGACTTAACGGTTACAATTGAAAAAGGACAGCCCCTTTCGATTGCTGCTGCTTGTTTTTCCATATACGCATACCAGGTTTTGAAGAAACAATTTGACAATATTGACGAACTTCGTTTTATATTCACATCGCCTGCCTTTGTCACTGAAAAAGCACCTAAAGAAAAACGTGAATTTTATATCCCCCGCCTCAATCGTGAGCGCAGCCTTTACGGAACTGAATTTGAAGTGAAGCTGCGCAACGAATTAACTCAGAAAGCAATCGCCCGTGAATGTGCCGATTGGATCAGAAAAAAGGTTAAGTTCAAGTCAAATACTACGCCGGAGAATATGGGTGGTTTCCTCAACATAGATACCGGCAATGAACAGATCACATATATGCCGCTCAGTGGTTTCACCACCGTGGACATTGGATGTGAACGGGGGAATAACAGCTACAACATGGTGACAAAATTTTCAGCACCGCACAGTCAGGAATTCGTCCGGCTGTTTGAAAGTGTCTGGAATGACAGAACGAAATTACAGGACGTAACTGAAGAGGTCATCGAGAGTATCACCGCCGCTTATAACGAAAACTCGGCGGAGTTTCTTTATTTCGTGGCTCTTTACAATATATTCAGCGAATTCCTTGAAGACATATCAGAAGATGTGCTTCCAAATGAAGCAACCGGATTCAAAGAGAGTAAAATCTGGAAGCTCTTTCAATCAGGAAACCAATGACAGCAGGAACATGCGCCAATTATCAGAGTTTCTGAGTGACGCCATCAACTCCATCATCGACGTAAAGGAAGAAAGCGATATAGACAGCCTGTTCAGGAGCGGAGGCACCTCAGCCCTGAACACAATCATTACAGGTTTGGACGACTTCGAGCTGATATGTTTCGTTGTAGTACGCTGACGGGAGGTGCCTTGCATGATAGACTTACCGAGAGGAACTGAATTCAACCGACGCATACCGAAGCAGAAGTTCTATGAAAACCTGTCCGTTACCGCGGAACTCAAGCGGGTATTTGTGGAACAGATTAATGTGATTTACTGGAGGAATAAAATCTCCCCCACCACAGTGAACATTGCCGCTGGTGAAACTGTCGCTGAGATTGAGGTTATAGAGATACGATTGAATCAGCCCGGCCTTGACAAACGTGTATTGCAGCTGATTGACAGGGAAATCCCCTACCATATCCTCTTTCTGCTCATGTATGAGGAGCAAATACAGGCGTGGATAGGTTACAAGGAACAGAGCCGGGGTGGTACAGCGGCTTTCAAACCGGGGAATTATTATAACACCGAATGGCAGCCTGTGGACGAGTTGTGTCTAAGTCTGGACGAACTCAACATGGATACGGTATATGAAGGTTTTATCCGGCAAATTGCTGGGGAGAGATTGGAGGACAAGTCTAGCGGCGATTTGAAAGATGCAATTGCTCGCGATGAACGGCGGCAGAAGCTGAAAAAGGAAATTGCTGCGTTGGAGAACAAGGTGCGCCGTGAAAAGCAGTTCAATATACAGGTTGCGCTCAATGGAGAGTTGAAAAGATTGAAGAAGGAACTGGAGGGGTTATTGTGAGTGCCGAACAAACGAGAAGATCGTTAAATCAGCTTGACAAAGATCTGTCAGATTTAGAAAAGAAGCTTGCTGACCTTGCCAAAAAAGAAGCAGACAAGACTAAGCGGATAAACGATGTCCAAAAGAGTATTACAAAGAATACCTCCGCTTCAACGATGTCATCAAAGCTCCGTCAGATACAAGGATACCAAAATGAACTTGCACGAGTCGTTGATGATAAGGCCGGTATAAATAAAAAGATTGCAGAAAAAAGAAAGAAACGTGCAGATACAGCCGTTAAGCTCCAACGGGAAGAGGCTGCCGAAACTCAAAAGGCAAAAAAGGCGCTGCAGGCAATACAAAACGGTTATGAACAGCGGATAGCGGATTTATCTACTCAAATAACAAAGCAATTATCAAACGCTAGACCACCGCATCACCTGTATGAAGAAAGCTGTTATGAGGAGTATGATGTCTTTATCTCCCATGCATCTGAAGATAAAGCAGAGTTTGCAGACGCATTATGCAAGGAGCTTGAGAACAGCGGAGTAAAGGTGTGGTATGACGCACTCAGCATTGGATGGGGCGATAGCCTGCGTGCCAAAATAGATGATGGCTTGAAAAAATCGAAATTTGGTATAGTCGTTCTTTCAAAGGATTATATTCGTAAAGGCTGGACACAGTATGAGCTCGACGGGCTATTTCAGATTGAAATGACTAACGGTAAGACGATTCTTCCGGTCTGGCATAACATCACCAAAGACGAGGTTCAAGCGTTTAGTCCTACATTAGCTGGTCGCAAAGCCTTGAATACTTCCATGTTCTCTGTACAAGAAATTGCAAATGAACTGATAAAGATATTACCGGGCACAAGTAATACTGAGGTAGCAGAAGAAATGGAGAATATATCAAATGGATAAAATGCGTTTTGAATCGGCGAACCTGATCGTCGCCAATATTGATAAGATAGCGGAGCTTTTCCCCGGTGTTGTCACTGAAGGAAAAGTGAATTTCGACCTGCTACGCTTCCTGCTGGGCGACGAGGTGTATGGCGACGAAGCATATGAGTTTACCTGGGTAGGTAAAAGGGCTGCCATTGCCGAGGCGGGCAGACCTATCCGCAAGACGCTTCGCCCCTGCATGGAGGAGAGCAAAAACTGGGACACCACCGAAAACCTTTACATAGAGGGTGACAATCTTGATGTGCTAAAGCTCTTGCAGGAGAGCTACCTCGGTAAAGTGAAGATGATTTACATAGATCCGCCGTATAATACTGGCAATGATTTTATTTACCGTGATAACTTTACACGGGGCAAAGACGAGTATGACACGGAAGCGGGTGTATATGACGAGGACGGTGACCGCCTGTTCCGCAATACGGAAAGCAACGGGCGATTTCATTCCGACTGGTGCAGCATGATGTATCCGCGCCTTGTATTGGCGCGTAATTTGCTGAGGAATGATGGGGTAATTTTCATTAGTATTGATGATAATGAAATGGCTCAGTTGCGAAAAATTTGTGATGAAGTGTTTGGAGAGGGTAATTTCTTAGCAACGATAGTTTGGCAAAAAAAATATGCTGCAACCAATGATTCCAAAGGTTTTTCCACAACGCACGACTATATAGTTCTTTATCAAAAGTCACCTACATTTAACAGAAACCTGTTACCTCGAACAGGAGAACAAAATGCTCCATATCGCAATGACGATGGTGACGGAAAAGGGTTGTGGAGAAGTGATAATTTGTTGGTCAAATCTTTCTCGCAGTCAGGTGTATATCCAATCATCAATCCGAATACAGGTAAAGAATACTGGCCACCTGAAGGAAGCTGCTGGCGTGCCAGCGAAAGCACAATGCAAACGTGGCTTGCAGAAAATCGAATTTATTTTGGAAAAGATGGTAAAGGTGCACCACAACTTAAGAGATATTTAAACGAGGTACAACAAGGGCGTGTTCCAATTACTTGGTGGCCTTTTGACGAAGTAGGTCATAATGATGCGGCTAATAAAGAAGTCCGAGCATTATTTGGAGCAAAAACACCTTTTGACACTCCAAAACCAACAACATTGATAGAGCAAATGCTTCGAATTGCGAGCGACAAAGATTCAGTAATTGTTGACTTCTTCTCCGGCTCTGCCACTACTGCCCATGCAGTCATGCAGCTCAACGCCGAAGACGGCGGCAAGCGGAAATTCATTATGGTGCAGTTGCCTGAACCTTGTCCCGAAGGTAGCGAGGCTGCCAAGACAGGCTATAAAAATATCTGCGAAATCGGCAAAGAGCGTATCCGCCGCGCTGGAGAGAAGATCAAGTCCGACAACGCAGGCAAAGAGGGCATTGATGACCTAGACATCGGATTCCGTGTCCTTAAATTAGACGATACGAATATGAAGGACGTGTATTATGCCGCAGGGGAGTATACCCAGGACTTGCTAGCGGGCATGGAGGACAACATCAAAGACGACCGCACAGATATGGATTTGCTCTATGCCTGTCTGCTGGACTGGGGGCTGCCTCTCTCCATGCCTCATACGCAGGAAAAGATAGGCTGGTTTACCATTCACACCTACAATGACGGCGACCTTATCGCCTGCTTTGATAAACACATCAGCGACGAGGTGGTCAAGGAAATTGCCAAGCGTCAGCCTCTGCGCGCCGTGTTCCGTGACAGCAGTTTTGCCAGTAGCCCTGAAAAAATCAATGTGGAGGAGATTTTTAAATTATTGGCTCCAAACACAAGCGTGAGGGTGATCTGATATGAAGCAGGAAGATAAAATAGTTTTATATACAACAGACAGTGGCAATGTGACCGTCTCGGTACGATTTGAAGAGGAAAACTTTTGGATGACGCAAAAAGCCATTGCTGAGCTGTTTGACGTACAAGTGCCGGCGATAACAAAACACTTAAAGAATATCTACGATGAGGAAGAATTGACCCGCGAAGCAACTGTTTCCAAAAAGGAAATAGTTCAAATCGAAGGCAGCCGCGAGGTTTCCCGACTGGTGGATTTCTATAATCTCGATGCGATTATCGCCGTAGGATATCGTGTCAACTCAAAAAAAGCGACGCGATTCCGCCAATGGGCAACCAAAACGCTGCACGAATATATCCAAAAGGGCTTTGTATTGAATGACGAATTACTGAAGAACGGCAAACCTTTTGGCAAGGACTATTTTGACGAGCTGCTGGAGCGCATCCGTGAGATACGCGCCAGCGAACGAAGGGCGTACCAGAAGATTGCCGATGTTTTTGAGCAGTGCAGCTATGATTATGATAAGAATAGTAATTTGACACGAGAGTTTTATGCCTTTGTACAGAATAAGCTCCACTATGCCATCACCGGAAAAACTGCTGCCGAGCTGATCGCCGAGCGGGTCAGCCTTGAGCATCCAACAATGGGGCTTACTACCTGGAAAGCGGCTCCCGACGGTAAAATCCTCAAGCGGGATGTGGTTATTGCAAAGAACTACCTTAACGAAAAGGAGCTTTCACGTTTGAATCGTATTGTAACCATGTTTATCGACTATGCCGAATTAATGGCAGAGGATGAAGTACCGATGAGCATGGCGGACTGGTTGCGTGAGACAGATAATTTTCTTCAGAATAACCGACGGAGAGTTCTTGAAGGCAAAGGAAAGGTTTCTCATGAGGATGCGGTAAAAAAAGCGGAAGATATTTACGAGCAGTTCCGCATTCAGCAGGACAGAGATTATATTTCGCAGTTCGATAGAGAAATGTCAAAATACTTAAAGGGCGAAGGGGGCAAGGACGAATGAAACTGCAATTCAAACACCAAAAATTCCAGGCAGATGCGGCAAAGGCTGTGTGTGATGTGTTTGCCGGACAGCCTTACCTCACGCCCAGCTATATGATGGACAAGGGTTATGTAAAAAACGAGCAAATAGCACTCTATGAAGAGGAACGCTTTACTGGTTTTGGCAACTCCAAGCTCGTGCCGGAATTAAACGATGGGATTATTCTCGAAAACATCAACAAAATCCAGTGCGGCAACCAGATTGAGCCTTCCAAGCAGTTGGAGGGCCGGTATAACCTGACCGTGGAAATGGAAACCGGCGTAGGCAAGACCTATACATATATTAAAACCATGTACGAGCTGAACAAGCGCTACGGCTGGAGCAAGTTCATTATCGTTGTTCCTAGCGTCGCTATACGCGAGGGGGTATATAAATCTTTTCAGATTACAGAGGAACATTTTGCAGAGGAATACGGCAAGAAAATCCGGTATTTCATATACAATTCCGCACAGCTGACGGAGATAGACCGCTTCGCTTCCGACAGTGCCATTAATGTGATGATTATCAATTCGCAGGCCTTCAACGCCCGTGGCAAGGATGCCCGCCGCATTTACATGAAGCTGGACGAGTTCAGAAGCCGCAAGCCCATTGATATTCTTGCAAAAACCAATCCTATTCTTATTATCGACGAGCCTCAGTCGGTGGAGGGCGCTGCTACAAAGGAACGATTAAAAGAGTTTAATCCGCTGTTCACCTTGCGCTATTCTGCAACACACAAGAAGGACAGCCTTTATAATATGATTTACCGCCTGGACGCAATGGAAGCCTACAACAAGAAGCTGGTCAAAAAGATTGCTGTTAAGGGCATTTCTGTTACGGGCAGCACGGCAACCGAAGGATATGTGTACCTTCAAAGCATCAATCTCTCAAAGGGCAACCCCACTGCCACCATCGAATTTGACGTGAAGGGCGCGACTGGCGTCCGCAAGGCAACACGGATTGTTGGCGAGGGGTATAACCTGTTCCCCAATTCCGGTGAGCTTGCAGAATACAAAAACGGTTACACCGTGTTGAGGATTGACGGAAGAGACAGTTCCATCGAGTTCACAAACGGCATCAAGCTCTTTGCCGGTGATGTTATCGGCGCAGTCAGTGAAGATCAGCTTAGGCGTATCCAAATCCGGGAAACGATCCTTTCTCATATTGAGCGGGAACGACAGTTGTTTTATAAAGGAATTAAGGTACTATCGCTGTTTTTTATTGACGAGGTCGCAAAATACAAGCAATATGATGCAGCAGGCCTTGCCTTTAATGGCCTGTATGCTGATATATTCGAGGAAGAATACAAGCAGGTTATCGGCAATCTTCAGATTGCAATCAGCGATGCCGATGAGTATCTGAAATATCTTGACGGTATAACCGCTGAGGATACCCATGCAGGATATTTTTCTATAGACAAAAAGAGTCATCGTATGATAGACAGTAAGCTGGGCGACAGGCGGGAGCGCACCTCCGACGATGCAGACGCTTACGACCTGATTATGAAAAACAAAGAGCGTCTGTTGGATCGGCGTGAGCCGGTAAGGGTTATCTTCTCTCACTCTGCTCTTCGTGAAGGCTGGGATAATCCGAACGTGTTTCAAATATGTACCCTAAAGCAAAGCGGCAGTGATGTCCGCAAGCGTCAGGAAGTCGGGCGTGGACTGCGTTTATCTGTAAATCAAAAGGGAGAACGTATGGATTCGCATCTGCTGGGTGGGGATGTTCATAACGTGAATGTTCTGACCGTTGTTATGACAGCTTTGCCAAGGAGCTTCAAACGGAGCTTGCTGAGGCAGTAGCTGACCGGCCTCGTATGGTGACGGTAGACTTATTCAAGAACAAGGTCATTAAAGATATTAATGGTGCTGAACAGGTCGTTGATATCGACCTTGCCCAGAGTATTTACGAGGGCCTCATCACCAGCGGTTATGTGAAAAAAGGCGTTCTCACCGACAAATATTATGAGGATAAGAAAAACGGCAGTGTTGAAATCGCCGAAGAAGCCGCAGATTGCCAAGAATCTGTAATGGCGATTCTCGATTCTATTTACGACAGCCGAGCCATGCAGCCTGAGAACGCACGGAAAAATAACGTCGAATTGAAAATAAATA
>JAGXSK010000191.1 GCA_018333845.1 Clostridia bacterium
TTTGTTGATAATTCTACTGAATAATTGAAACCAAATGTTTTATAGAAATAGTCAACCAGATCAATAACATTTTTTATTTCTGATGTAATCTGGGATGGTAGCATAAAGATGTGAGCATCATCCTGCGTGAATGCTCTTACCCTCATTAATCCATGGAGCACACCTGACTTTTCATGCCGATGGACCAACCCCATTTCAGCTAATCTAATAGGAAATTCTCTATAGCTGTGCTGATCTGATTTATAAACAAGCATTGCGCCTGGACAGTTCATGGGCTTAACACAAAAATCGTTTTCATCAATGTTTGTATAATACATGTTTTCTCTATAGTGCTCCCAATGACCTGATTTTTCCCAAAGAACTTTGTTAAGAATAATTGGACTTTTAATTTCTTGATAACCCCATTTTTTATGTTCCTTTCTCCAGAAATCCTCCAGTTGATTTCTTAACACCATGCCCTTTGGATGAAAAAATGGGAAACCTGGGCCTTCCTCTTGAATACTAAATAGACCAAGCTGGGCTCCAAGTCTTCGATGATCTCTCCTTTTGGCCTCTTCTATGAGCTCTAAATATCCCTCTAGATCTTTTTTCTTAGGAAAAGCAGTTCCATAGATTCTTTGCAGCATTGGATTCTTTTCCGATCCTCGCCAGTAGGCTCCTGCTAATGATAATAGCTTTATGGCCTTTATATTTCCAGTAGATGCAACATGGGGTCCAGCACATAAATCTAACCAATCTCCATGCTCATAAATGGATATGATTGCATCATCTGGCAAATCGTTAATTAATTCAATTTTGTAGTCTTCTCCTCGTTCTTTAAATAGCTTAACTGCATCTTCCCTGGATATTTCTCTTCTGATAAATTTTTCATCTTCCCTAATTATTCTATCCATTTCTTTTTCAATTTTTCCCAAGTCCTCTGGTGAAAACTTATATTCAGAATCAAAATCATAGTAGTAACCATCTTCAATGGCTGGACCTATGCCAAGTTTGGTTCCAGGAAAGATTCTTTGAACTGCCTGGGCTAAAATGTGTGATGCACTATGCCTGTAACAATGCTTGCCTTCTTCAGTATCAAAAGTAAATATTTCAAGGTTTCCATCTTCATATAAGGGTTTGTCCATTTCAACAATTGTACCATTGAACTTGGCTACTACAGCTTCTTTAGCGAGTCTTCTGCTAATGAATTCTGCTATTTGTCGTGGTGTTGAGCCTGCTGGATATTTGGCTTGAGTACCATCTTTTAATGTTATAACTATTTCAGACATAAAAACTACCTCCTAAATATTTAAAAAAATAAAAAAACCATCCCTGATATTAAGGGACGGTTTATAACCGCGGTTCCACCCTTTTTGGGATAAAAATTCCCCACTTTTAAAAGGTACATGTAACGATGTTAACCGTCAAGTCTTTGTGGACCTGCTGCTCAAGGGTGGTATTCAATAGATGGAATTAAAAGATACTTTCAGCCTGGGTATCTATTCTCTGAGTAATTGCCAATCAATTTACTTTTCCTGTCATAGCTTTAATTTAATTTACAAGTTATTCTCTGAAAAAATTATAACTGCTAATGAATAAATTTGTCAAATGTCTTTTCATAAGAAATAAAAAAAGTAATTACATTAATAATGTAATTATTAATGCCTGCCCTAGACCAATTATAAATCCAAGTGCTGCTCCTAAATACTCAATATGCTTTAATTCTCGCCTGGTTATACTTATTATTAAATTTTCAAACTCTGCCAACTCTAAATTGTTAATCTTTTCTTCAACAATACTACGTATATCTATATTGTCGCCCAAGTTTTCCAAGCCTTGTCTTGCCAGGTTAGGCAGTACCCTGGCTAATTCTCTAATTAAAATATCTTCAATCACATTGCCTACTGTTTCTTTAAGTTTTGTTGGAAAGATGCCAGGCATTCTGTTTATAAGGTTAGATTTAATTATAAATGCAATATTTTTTATGAAAACAGTGTCATTTATACCGCTTTCAAATGCAGGCATAAGATCTTTTATAGAGAGAAGCTCTTCATCAACAATCCTACCTATGTTAGCAGCTATCTCATAACGTCTTTTGGGAATAATGCCCTGTATTGAAAAATTAATAACAGGAAATTTTATTGGTTTATATGGACGAAATATCAGCTTTATTGCTATAAGGTTAGTAATCCAACCAATTAAAGCTCCCATAAGGGGAATTATTATAAATTTTAATTCCATAACTGTTTCATCCTTAGCTGGACTATAGTATGCAACCTTTGTTATACCTAATTTTTATACTATTATAGTTTGTTTTATTTGTTTTTTAAATATGACTAACTGCATTTTATGCAGCCTGCACACTTGATAACCTTGTTTTCTCCAAATACCCTTTCCAGGGTGGTAATCAACCCATGGTGCTTTGAGTTTTTAAATCCATGAAGAATTAATTCCTTTGGAGCAAGTGAAATTACAGAACTTATTACAATATCTTCATAGTTTATGTCGTCATCCATTAGATTTACTCCATAATTATAGAGTTCTATATCTTTCATCTCTTCGTTATAGAGCTTAAAAATGCCTGGCTCATAAAAGAAGATATGAACACTTTTAAATTTAGGCCTGGTTATATGCATCAGGTGTTTTAGTAAATCTACGAATTCGTCATATTCTTTCTCAAGAAGATAATCTTCTACAGAATCCTCTACAGCTAATTGTATCTCATTGCAAAAATCTTTCAACCTAAAATTTACAAAACCATCAATAATTAAGTTGTTGTGATTCTCAAAGTGTTTAATAATCCTCTTGGAAATTCTGGATTTCCAGGTCTTTTGATTTTTCAAGTCATTAATAGCTAGTAAATAGTTTACTGTTTTAGTACTAATAGCTTTTCTTTCATTTATGTCAAAATAATAATAGTAGTTTTTAATGGTTTTTTCAATAATTATATCTTTATATTTATCTATTATTAAATTAGTTAATGTTGAGATAAGTGAGTTAATACAGTTGTTTAAAGGCTTGGAGGTATAATCAGCAGATAACTTTAACTCATAAAAGAAGTATTTCCCCTTAAATTTTATATTTATATCATTTATTAAACCCTGCTCTTTCATAGTGATAAATTGGTTCTCTAATTCATCATACATAAAACCACAATCTTTTTTGCTACCAATTGAATACATTAAATCCATTAAACCACATCCTTTCCCTTATCAATATATGTAGGATGATTTTAATGTATTCAATAGTAAGGAATTGGATTCAAAACCTCTAAAAACATTGCTAATTTTTTATATATGGCAAAAACTGAGTAATATAAAAACTAAAAACACACATCCTATATAATGGGTAAAAAAAATCATTTCGGAGATAATAGATAATGGAGGTGAATATAATGGCTGAATTACAGTTTCCTGAAGAATTAGCACAAAAAATACGTGATGGTCAAAAACATGGAGTTTCTGAAGAAAACATGGTGAA
>JAGXSK010000192.1 GCA_018333845.1 Clostridia bacterium
CTGAAAAGAGGCTGGAGAAAATTACCCTTGATAATGGTATTATCTTAATAAATGATGCATACAATGCAAATCCAACTTCCATGAAAGCAAGTATTGATATTTTATCTGCAGCAAAGGGAGCCAGAAAGATAGCTGTTTTAGGTGATATGTATGAACTAGGAGAATATGAACAAGAGGGTCATTTAGCAGTAGGCAAGCATGTTTGTCATAATGGAGTTGATCTTTTAATTACAATTGGACAGCTTGGCCAGTTGATTGCTAGGGGGGCCCTGGATAGCGGCATGCCTGAGGATAGAATATATAGTTTTGCAGATAACCATGAAGCAGCAGAATTTCTTAAAAAAAACATTGCCCAGGGAGATACTGTTCTCTTTAAGGGGTCAAGAGCTGCAAAAATCGAGGAAATAGTTGACGGACTTATATAGGGGGAAGCATCAAGCATGGTCTATCTCGTAACTTTTGGTGTGGCTGCCATCAGTACAGTTGTTTTAGGGCCACTAATCATACCTATTTTACGTAGTCTTAAAGTTGGTCAGACAATTCGTTCTGATGGTCCAAAAAGGCACTTTGGAAAGGCTGGCACCCCAACCATGGGTGGTTTGATTTTTCTGATTCCTGTAATTATTGCAAGCCTTTTCATTTCTCCTCCAAATCTTAGTACAGGTTTATTAATACTTATGACCCTGGGCTTTGGAATAATAGGATTTACTGATGATTATATAAAAGTAGTTTTAAAAAGGTCCCTTGGTTTAAAGGCGAGATGGAAGCTGGCTGGACAGATTTTATTAAGCCTGATCCTGGCCTTTATTGCTGTTATATTTTTAGACAGGGGAACAAATATTTGGATACCTTTTGTAGGAGATGTAGTCCTGGGGTGGTATTACCTGCCCTTTGTAGTCTTTGTAGTGGTGGGAACTGCTAATGCCGTAAATCTTACTGATGGTCTGGATGGCCTTGCAGCGGGAACTACAGCAGTGGCAGCGTTGGGCTTTTTAATGGTTAGTATAATTCTAGACAATTCACATACTGGCATTTTTGCAGCTGCTCTAGCAGGTGGCTGCATCGGGTTTTTAGTATTTAATTCTTATCCTGCCAGGGTTTTCATGGGGGACACTGGCTCTCTAGCTATTGGAGCTGCAATTGCCACTTTAGCAGTATTGACTAAAACTGAGGTGCTGCTGGTAGTAATTGGAGGGATATTTGTAATAGAAACCCTGACAGTAATATTGCAGGTTATTTCCTTTAAGATTACTGGCAAAAGAATCTTTTTAATGAGTCCCTTACATCATCATTATGAATTAAAGGGATGGGGGGAAAGAAGAATAGTCCTGTTTTTTTATTTTATATCTATAGTATTTGCTTTTTTAGGTGTTGCACTACTTAAGTATTTATAAGGGGTAATGGAAATGGATATAGCTAATAAAAAGGTGCTAATAATTGGCATGGCTCGAAGCGGTCTGGCTGCTGCTAGTATATTAGCAAAGCAAGGAGTCTTGGTTTCAATATATGATCAGAAATCCAGGGAAAATCTCTTGGAAGAATTAAAAACCCTCTCAGGTTTAAATATTGATTTTTATCTAGGGGGACATGAACCTGAAATATCCAGGGATAGTTTTGACCTGGTTGTAACAAGTCCAGGTGTTCCCCTATCAGCTTCGCCTATTGTCAAAGCCTATGAGCATGGTCTACCTGTATGGAGTGAACTTGAGTTGGCATATACCATGACAAAATCCCCTATTATAGCAGTAACAGGAACAAACGGCAAAACTACTACAACAGCACTAATTGGGGATATTTTAGAAAGAACAGGCAAAAAGGTTAAGGTGGCAGGAAACATTGGCATCCCCCTGATTAAAGAAATAGCTGCTGCAGATACCAGCACATACCTGGTGGTGGAGGTTAGCAGCTTTCAATTAGAGACCATCCATAGCTTTAACCCTAAGGTTGCAGTTCTTTTGAATATAACACCTGATCATTTGGATAGGCACAAAACAATGGAAAACTATATAGCTGCCAAGGGAAACATATTCATTAACCAAACAAGCCATGATTATGCAGTGCTAAACTATGATGACAATATAACAAGGGGCTTTGCATCCAAGATTAAAAGCAGGGTAATATTTTTCAGCACAAAACATAAATTAGAGCAAGGTGTTTTTTTAGAGGATGGTATTATCTGTACTAACTGGAACGGCAAAACAGAAAGAATAATTGAGTGGGAAAAGGTTAGAATTAAAGGGACCCATAATCTAGAAAACTCAATGGCTGCAGTTGGTGTGGCCCTGACTTTAGGGTTAGATAGAAACGGCCTATATCAAAGTTTGAATAATTTTCCAGGCGTTCCCCATAGGCTGGAACCTGTAGGTGAGGTAGCTGGCGTTTTATATATTAATGATTCCAAGGGTACAAATCCTGAGGCCACAATTAAAGCTTTAGAAGCCTATGCAGACAGGGATATTGTATTAATTGCCGGAGGAATGGATAAGGGAAGCTCATTTAAAGAACTTGCTCAAATCTTAACCAGGCTAAAGGTTAAGGTGGTTGTTTTTGGAGAAACTGCTGATACTATAAGAGATGCTGTATTAGAAGCTGGCATTAATGGTTGCTATAAGGTAAAGGATCTGGAGGAGGCTGTGGAATTAAGTAAAAACATAGCTTTAAAGGGAGGAGTAGTGCTTTTATCTCCTGCCTGTGCAAGCTGGGATATGTATAAGAATTATGAAGAACGAGGAGACCACTTCCGAAGCCTGGTCAAAAGACAATGGGGTGAGAGAGGATGATAGATAAAAACAGGCATGCCCCTGACTTTATCATTTTTTTTGTTACTTTTATTTTATTAAGTATAGGAATCATAATGGTTTTTAGTTCTAGTGCATATTCAACCTTATTAAGTCATGGGGATCAGTATTTTTACTTAAAAAGGCAGATTTTTAATGCGTTCATAGGTTTTATTGCTCTAGTATTTGCCATGAATACTCACTATAGGGTTCTTTACAAATTTGCAACTCCTATCTTACTCATTACATTGGTTTTGTTAGTACTTACTCTTCTAATAGGAAAGGTTAGTGGTGGGGCTGGCAGATGGATTGGTATTGGAGGCATAGTATTCCAGCCTTCAGAGATTGTTAAATTGGCCATGGTAATTTTCGTTGCCAAAAGCCTTAGTCTTAATCAAAAATATTTGAAATACTTTGGAAAGGGATTACTGCCCCAATTGGTTATTTTAGGTATTGTATGTGCTTTGATTCTGGCACAGCCTGATCTTGGTACGGCAGTTGCAGTAGCTGGAACAGTATATTTACTGCTGGCAGTTGCAGGAGCTAAAATGTTACACCTGGGGCTCCTTGCTGTTGGTGGTCTTTTAGCTGTTGTGGCTGCTATTATTGCAGAACCATATAGGCTGCGAAGAATCATGGCCTTTATAAATCCCTATGAAGACCCTATTGGTGCTGGCTTTCAGACTATCCAGTCTCTGTTGGCACTTGGCTCAGGGGGTCTTTTTGGAATGGGCCTGGGCAATGGCAGGCAAAAGCTTCTTTACATTCCTGAACGGCATACAGATTTTATATATGCAATCCTTGGCGAGGAGTTAGGATTTATTGGTGCTGTACTTATTTTAATACTATTTGTAATATTTGTCTGGAGAGGCTTCAGGATAGCAGTTACAGCGCCAGATTACTTTACTAGTCTTGTGGCGGCTGGTGTTACAATAATGATATCCTTTCAGGCATTAATGAATATAGGGGTTGTAACGGGATCACTGCCGGTTACTGGTATAACCCTGCCATTTATTAGCTATGGAGGTTCAAGTCTAGTTTTTACCATGACAGGGGTTGGTATACTGCTAGGTATATCCAGGTATACAAAAAGCACTTAGGTGGTGTCTGAAAATGAAAGTAATAGTAACAGGTGGCGGAACAGGGGGTCATATATATCCTGCTCTTGCTATAGCAAAGGGACTGAAAGAGGTTTACAAGGATTGTAATATTTTATATGTGGGTACCAAAAAAGGGTTAGAGGCCAATATTGTTCCAAAAACAGAATTTAATTATCAGTTTATTACAGTAGAAGGATTACCCCGAAGGGTTAATTTGCAATCTCTGAAAAGTGGAATCAAACTCGTAAGAGGCCTGGGGCAATCCTTTAAGATTATATCAGTTTTTAAACCTGATGCAATAATTTCAACAGGGGGATATGTGGCTGGGCCGATTGGCTGGGTGGGCTCTCAAATGGGAGTGCCCCTTTTAATTCATGAACAAAATTCATATCCTGGCATTACAAATAAACTTCTAGCATCAAGAGCCAAGAGGATTTGTCTAACATTTGAGGACAGCAAAAAATACTTTAAAGATAAATCCAAGCTTAGGATGACTGGGCTGCCTATCCGTTCTGAAATATTGAATGTCTGCAAAAAGTCGTGTTATGAAAGGTTGGGACTTGACACCAAAAGAAAAACTGTTTTAATTACAGGAGGAAGTCGGGGTGCCCAGAGTATAAACAATGCAGTGATTCAGGCTATGCCTGAAATGGTTAAAATGACAGATGTCCAGTTCATATTCATCACAGGGGAAATGGGATATGAGGATACCTTAAATACACTTAAAAAACAAGGAATAAACATTGAAGTTATGGGTAATATTACCATTAGACCATATATATATAATATGGAAGATGCCCTGGGTGCGGCTGACCTGGTAGTTGGCAGGGCAGGAGCCACTTTTTTAGCTGAAATAACTGCCCTGGGAATTCCAGCAATTCTTATTCCATATCCATATGCTACTGAAAATCATCAAGAACATAATGCCAGGTCAATTGTGAAAAAGAAAGCCGCAATTTTTATAACAGATGCTGAATTGAATGGACAAAAACTTTTTAGAGAACTTTATACTCTCTTGATGAATAACCAGAGACTAGAGTCCATGAAAAAGGCCTCTAGAGATCTGGGCAAGCCCGATGCACTTGATCAAATTCTTAATGTGTTTAGGGAAATGGTAGAATAGGCTTGTTTTTTTCATTTTTTATAGACAAGCCCTAAGATGTTTTTGTACTATTAAAAGGTATAACTTTCAAAAGTATTCACTAAACTAAGACTTCGTCTACGTCTGTAGACTTGACGAAGCCAAGTTTTGTTTTTAGTTTTGTAACAAAATCATTGTTGTTTGCATAATATAAGGTGTAAGTTATGTTACTTTGCCTGGCGGGAAAAGGGAGTGATGAATTTGAATGAAATAAATAATGTACATTTCATTGGCATTGGTGGAGCTGGCATGAGCGGTCTGGCAAAAATATTAATCCAAAAGGGTATTAAGGTGAGTGGTTCTGATTTATCCAACTCAAAGTATGTGGAACGCCTCATCCAAATGGGTGCCCAAATAAAAATAGGACATCACGAGGATAATGTGCCCAATTTTTGTGATTTAGTTGTAATTTCTTCAGCTATACCTCTAACCAATTCCGAAGTTCAAAGGGCCAGGGCCATGGGTATAAAGATAATAAAAAGAGGTGAACTTCTAGGAGAACTCATGAGGCTTCAAAGAGGTATTGCTGTAGCTGGGGCCCATGGAAAAACAACAACTAGTTCCATGATTGCTCTTATACTAGAAGATGCAGGGTATGACCCTACTATAGTAGTAGGTGGAGAATTGTGCAACCTATGCTCCAATGCCAAGCTTGGCAAGGGAGCATATCTTGTAGCCGAAGCAGATGAAAGTGATGGTTCATTTCTAGAGCTTTTCCCTGAGATAGCAATTGTAACAAATATTGAGGATGACCATTTAGATTATTATGGTTCCATGGATAATATTATAAATGCTTTTCAGCAATATATTAATCAGATTCCCGAAGGAGGCACAGCCTTTATAGGTATTGATGATGACATTGCCAGGAAGCTTAAACCACCTGAAAACAGAAAGGTTAAATACTATGGCTTACAGGATAACAATGATTTCGTGGCCAAAAATTTAATATTTAAAGATACAGGCAGCACATCAGACATATATTACCAGAAAAGGTTTCTTGGCAAATTGGAACTTACTATTACAGGGAAGCATAATATAGTCAATGCATTAGGCGCTTTAGGCGTGGCAATGGAAGTTGGTGTTAGCTGCCAGGAAGCAACAAGGGCTTTGAAAAAATTTAAAGGAGTTGAAAGACGATTTCAGCT
The DNA here is from genome assembly GCA_018333845.1 of Clostridia bacterium. Taxonomy (GTDB): domain Bacteria; phylum Bacillota; class DSM-16504; order Desulfitibacterales; family Desulfitibacteraceae; genus Desulfitibacter. The sequence continues at coordinate 6,164 of JAGXSK010000192.1, forward strand.
ATTAGGCCATGAAAAGAATGTTAAAGTGGTAGACGATTATGCCCACCATCCCACTGAGATTAAAGCTACTTTACAAGCAGCCCGGCAGGCTCATAAGGGAAGAGTTGTGGCTGTATTTCAACCTCACCGTTATTCCAGGACAAAACAGTTGTATCATGAATTTGGCAGGTCATTTTCTGATGCAGACTTTATTGTCATAACAGATATATATGCAGCAGGGGAACAGGCTATTCCAGGTATTAGTGGGGAACTAATTTTTCAGGAGGCAAAAAAGAGATTTCCTGAAAAACAAATAGTCTATAAAGGATATGATGACTTAACTGACTATTTGCATAAGACTACTAGACCTGGGGACTTAATAATAACATTAGGCGCAGGGGATATATGGAAAAAAGGTAAGGAGCTTATTCACGTTTTGGGGGAGTAGCAAATATGAAACAAGAAATAATATCTCGACAATTAAGGGAAATTCTCACAGATGATGAGCTGCTTTTTAATGAGCCGTTGAGCAGGTGGACTACATGGAAGGTTGGTGGCCCCGCTGAGTATCTAGTATTTCCAAGTACAGTCGAGAAGGTGGCTTGGGTTATTAAAACTGCAAAGGCTAATAAAATTCCAATTGTTGTGTTGGGTAATGGATCTAACGTACTTGTAAAAGATAACGGCATAAAAGGCATAGTAATAAACACATCAAAGCTGCAAAAAATTGAGGTTAATGGAATATCTATTTCTGCTGAGGCTGGAGTTACCATGTCTACTTTGGCCAAGTATGCATTACAAAATAGCCTTACAGGATTAGAGTTTTCTGTTGGGATTCCTGCATCTTTTGGTGGTGCAATATTAATGAATGCCGGAGCCTGGGGAAAATCTATAGGAGAGGTGATTAAAGAAGTAAAGATAGTTAATATGGAAGGGGAAGTTAAAACCTTGTCTAAAGGAGATATGGTTTTTAAGTACCGTGAAAGCAGTTTTAAAAGGAGTGCCCAGGTGATAGTTGGTGGTAGTCTTGAATTAGCACAAGGTAATCCAGTTAAAATAAAAAATCTCATGAATCTTCACCAAAAGAGTAGACTTGAGAAACAACCATTGAGACTGCCAAATGCAGGGAGTGTTTTTAAGAATCCTGAAGGCTATGCGGCTGGATATTTAATTGAGTCAGTTGGTTTAAAAGGATTTTCAATAGGAGGGGCACAAATTTCTGATAAACATGCAAACTTTATAGTTAATACTGGGAATGCAACAGCAGAAGATATACTTAATCTAATGGAGAGAACAATCCAATGTGTTGAAAACTTTTATGGAATTCACCTGGAGCCGGAGGTCAGTATTTTAGGATTAGAGTGACAGGGGGTGGATTTATTGAAAACAGATAAGTTTGTGGTGGTGGGAGGTAAAAAGCTATCTGGGAAGATAAAGGTTAGTGGTTCAAAAAATGCCGTTCTTCCAATTATGGCTGCAAGTATTTTGTCCAGCAAAGAAGTAATTATTCATGACGTGCCCTCTATAACAGATGTAACGGAAATGACTAAAATGCTGGAAATAATAGGTGCAAAAGTGAAGAAGGAGGGAAATGTTTACACAATAGATACCTCAAATGTTCAACCTCAAGAGTTTTCTGAAAACCTTGTGAGAAAAATTCGTGCCTCCAGTCTATTTATGGGGCCAATGCTGGGCAAGTTTGGATCTATTAAGGTGGCATACCCAGGGGGCTGCAACATTGGGTCTAGGCCAATAGACTTGCATCTTAAAGGATTTGAAAAACTAAATGCAGTTGTTAATGAAAAGCATGGTTATATTGAAGCCAATGGTGCTAATTTAAAGGGCGGAACAATTTATTTAGATTTTCCAAGTGTTGGTGCCACCCAGAACCTGGTAATGGCTTCCTGCTTGATTTCAGGTGATACAGTGATTAAAAATGCAGCAAGGGAACCTGAAATAGTTGATTTGCAAAATTTTTTAAACTCCATGGGAGCCAGGATAAGGGGTTCGGGAACAGATACCATCAAAATTACTGGTGTTAAAAAGCTAGGGGTAGCGGAGCATTATCTCATTCCTGACAGAATTGAGGCAGGTACCCATATGATTGCTGCAGCAGTTACAGGGGGAGACGTTGTAGTGGAAAATGTCATAGCTGAGCATCTAGTTCCCCTTACCAGCAAGCTCAAGGATGCAGGTTGTCAAATTGATGAAGGAGAATATGAGATTAGAGTAAAGGGGAACAGTGATATAAAACCTTTGGATATTAAAACCTTACCATACCCAGGATTTCCAACAGATTTACAGCCCCAGATGATGGTGCTGCTAACATTTGCCCAGGGAACTTCAGTAATTGTAGAAAATATTTTTGAAAATAGATTTAAACATGTTGATGAGTTGAGAAGGCTTGGTGCGGAAATTAAGGTTGAGGGTAGAATTGCAATTGTTAAGGGAGTTAAAAAACTTACTGGAGCTTTTGTGGCAGCTACAGATTTAAGAGCTGCAAGTGCCCTTGTGCTGGCGGGTCTTGTATCAGAAGAAGCTACAGTTATAGAAAACATACATTATCTTGACAGGGGATATGAGGATTTTGAAAGAAAGTATAATAACCTGGGTGCAAAAATTATTAGAGTAAATAACTCTCTTAGCAGCTAAGCGGCTGCTTTTTTTAGTGCCATATTGGACTAGCCATAGTTGTCTGATATAATAGTAATAGCTAAATTAACTTCGCTTAAGGAGGCAAAAAGATGCTCCCAAAAGGTTACAGGGTAATACATACTAAAAAGTCGCGATTTATGCAAACTACAGTTATAGTACTTTTGTTGACCCTCTTTGTCTTCCTTTTTATACAATCAAGTTTCTTTAATTGTAAAGAAGCAATTGTTGCAGGCAATGTTTGGCTGGATGAAGAATATATCCTGGAAAATGCCAATGTGCCAATAGGTAATAATTTATTTTACATAGACGAAAAAAACATAAAAAGCAGGTTAGAGGTTCTGCCCATGGTACAAGAGGTTAGGATAGAAAAGCGACTGCCAGATACCCTTTATATTTATATAAAAGAAAGAGAGCCAGCTTCACTTGTTGTGGCACAGGAAAAATTTATTTTAGTAGATATCAAAGGATTTTACATACAGGATGTGGAATCAATAAGGGAGTTTCCTAATCTACCTTTAATAACTGGATTAACCCTGGAAGAAAATCTGCCTTATGGACAAAAAATAGATAACAAGGCATTAACAGCAGCCCTTGAAA
>JAGXSK010000193.1 GCA_018333845.1 Clostridia bacterium
CTCCGCTAATTGCTAAATTTCGCTGTGGTACTATAAGTATAACCCAATTTAAAGCTACCTACAAATATTACAATTATCAACAACTACAGCAAGAGCATGGGTCATGGGCAAAATAAAAGAGCAATTTGGTGTAGACCAATCATCACCAAATGCTCCAAGTTTCTTAGTCAAGTATATAAACCTTAACGGTTCTTCGTCCCCACTTGCGCGCCTCCTCCAGTGTATCCATGAACACATCAATCCTCTTGCCCTTGATGGCGCTCCCAATATCCTGGGCTACTGCAAGTCCATAGCCTTCAACGAACACCTTGCGTCCTAAAGGTATTATGCTAGGATCAACTGCTATGGTTCCTCTTTTGGGCATTACTCCTGTAAAGGTTGGATTTCCCGTATGGGTATATGCAGTAGCAACCATGGTCATTGCTGTCCTATAGCTCCGAGATACACTGCCAATGGTCACCCTATCTTTTACACCCTTTGCTACCACCCTGTTTACAGGTTGTGACAGAATTTTTTCCTCAAGCAAAACCCTCTCGGTCTCTTGCCCATCTATCATGGTCACCTGATAGACTAGTTCCCTTTCCCCATCTCTGCCTTCTTTAACAACTCTAGTAGTTCCCTTATCAAGACTAGAGTCCTCTTTATACTCAGTTTCTCTTGGGATTATTTCTTTTACAACCTCAGTTTGTTCCAACACACGAGTTACCTTTATTCTCTCGGGTTGAACAATTTCTGTGTCCAACTGGGGCATGACCCTGTCAAGCTCCCCAATTTCAATACCTGCCTGCATTAATATGGCGGCTACAGTATTTGCTGTCGCATACTCAATAATTGTTCTGGAGTCTACCTCGATAATTATTGGAAATGACCTTATAATCTCAATGGTCATACCAGGAGTAATTGGAGTATGCAGACTTTCAGAGACGTAATCATCAGGCTGCAATACAATGCCCTTATATTCTAAAACCTCTCCTACAGTCCTCTTAGCTGTGACAAAATGTATGTCTTCTCCATCAACCTTTATAGTTATACTTTTATAGTCCATTGTGAAACCTAGTATTACTACCAAAGCTATTAATGCAAGACTAAAAAAAATTTTGCCTTTTAAACCGCCCATAGCTTCACCACCTAACATGACTATATTTTATACTTTAATTTGCATTTAGGCAATGCTAAAACTATTCTAAAATGTATATTTTTACCTGACGACGGCCCCAATTAACAGCTTTTTCGTGGGTATCCATAAAAACATCTATTATATTGCCTTTAATTAGGCCTCCTGTGTCAGCAGCAGTAGCATAACCATAACCTTCTACATACATTTTCGTTCCCAGTGGTATAACCCTGGGGTCAACAGCTACAACTCCCTCATAGGGCCATATTCCTGTAAAAGTGGTATTGCCTGTATGTGTGTAGGCAGTTGATTCTACAACCATTTCTTTTACCACCCTTTGATTTCCTGTAAGCACAGCATGTCTTGATGTAGGCTGCATTCTTTCCTTTGTACCAAACTCCATTATCTGGTCTGCCGGCTGCTGAATTATTTCCTCAGTTAAAACCTGTTCTTTTGTAGGTATATTATCTTCATAGGTTACATGAACGACCTGTAGCTTGGAACCCGTGACACCTGGAGTCAGTATCCTTCTTTCCCCTCTAAAAAGATCATAGTTTGGACGCAATACTGTATTAAAGCTCACATCAACCTCCCTTTCAATTACACCTGTAGCAACGCGGATAACCCTAACATATTTATCTTCTTCTGTAAAAATATTGCTTTCAATTTTATCTGCCTCTTCTAAGAATATTCCCTGCCTGCTTAAAAGATACCTCATATCCATAAATGGCATGGAAATATTTTCATTTTTCCCATCAACATATACACGTATCTTTTCCGTATTAAAAATGTGAATTTCCATTCCTGCTACAATTTTTGCATCCATGCCTGGCACAATAAATAGTTCTTCTCTTTGCTCTAATCCTAGTTCAATTAAAACTTCTCCTACCGTTTGAGAACTAGTATATACCTTTTCTACAGATTGCCCCTGATATACAGTTATTTCTCTAGGTGCAAAGACAGCCCCTAAAGCAATTATTATTACCAGGCTTATAAATACTATATAAGTAATGGTTTTTTCATTGAATTTTTTATTTATTTTTTCTTTAATGTATTTCATTGCTTTCACCTCTTAAAAAACCCTTGCTTCCTTGTTTTGGCTTGTATAGGGTTAAATCAATTGCTTTTCTATTATTGCCATGGTTTTCCATTTTTAGTCAGTTTGGGTTTTTAGGGTAAAAGGTACAACCTCCTAACAACAGCAAAAACGCCAGAGCGTTTCTGGCGTTTTGAAAATATAGAAGTTTTTATGTAAAATTTCGTAAAATGTATCAAATTAAATCTTAAAAAACCTTTTGGCATTTTCAGTTGTATGATAAGCTATTTCTTCTATAGACTTTTCCCTTATCTGGGCTATCTTTTCAGCTACATATTTAACATGGGCCGGCTCATTTCTTTTGCCCCGTACAGCTTGAGGACTCAGATATGGGCAGTCAGTTTCTATAAATAATTTTTCTATTGGTACAACTTGAGCCACCTGAACAGGTTTGACTGCATTGGGATAGGTCACTGGTCCTGCCAGGGATATATGCCATCCCATTCTTGCACATTCTAAAGCCATTTGCGGACTCCCAGAAAAACAGTGCAGTACTACTCCTACATCAGACGCCTGTTCCTCCTTCAATATCTCCATTATATGTAGATGGGCATCCCTATCGTGGATGATTAATGGTTTGTTAAGTTTTTTTGCAAGAGAAATATGCTTTTTAAAAGCTTCTTTTTGAACCTCTCTTGGTGACAGGTTTCGGTAGTAATCTAAACCAGTTTCACCTATTGCTACTACTTTTTTGTTAGCAGCAAGGTTTTCAAGAATTTTTTCAGCTTCAAGGTTATAGGTATCTGCATCATGGGGGTGAATGCCAACTGCTGCATATTGATTAGGATATTGTTGTGCCAGCTCAACTGCTTTTTTGCTGGATTCTATATCCCAGCCCACATTAAGGATATATGCAACCTGGTTTGCCTCAGCCCTTAGGACTGTTTCATGCAAATCCTCTGCAAACTTTTCGTTGTTCAAGTGGGCATGGGAATCAAACAGTTCCATCATTTTATTTTTGACCCACTAGCCATATCTTTATCAGGAGTTAATAGGGCCAGGCTATCATCATCAGAGGCAGCCAGAATCATACCCTGGGACATGATACCCCTTAATTTGGCAGGCTTTAAATTTGCTACAAAGGCTACCTTTTTACCCACCAGCTTTTCAGGTTCATAGTATTTAGCTATGCCAGCCACAACAGTCCTTTCTTCATTCCCCATTTTAAGTTTAAGTTTAAGCAATTTATCAGCCTTTTCAACTTTTTCTGCTTCTATAACCTCTGCCACGCGCAGGTCAACCTTCATAAAATCTTCAATAGATATTTCTGGAAGTATCTCAATTTTCCTTTCTTCCATCAACTTTGAACTTTCTCCAGGCCCAGAAAGCTCAAGCATTTCTTCCTTATCCAGCCTTGGGAACAGGGCCTCTCCCCTGTTTATTCTTGTGTCTGCAGGCATGAGCCCCCATTGACCTAAACTATCCCAGGTCTGAATTTCTTTTTTATCAGACATACCCAATTGACCCCAAACCTTAACAGGGGTTTTTGGCATAAAGGGAGTAATTAGAATTGTCACAAATCTAATTAGTTCAACTAAAGTATAAAGAACTGTGTTTAACCTTTCCCTTGTATCCTCATTTCTGGCAAGAGCCCAGGGTGCTGTTTCGTCAATATATTTGTTGGCCCTGTTAATGACCTTCCAGATTTCCTCTAATGCACCATTAAACTGGACCTTGTCCAGGAATGCATCCACCCTGCCAGGCAGCTCCAGGGCCATATTCTTTAACTCCTCATCTATTTCCTTAAGATCTCCTGGTTGGGGAACACTACCCTCGCAGAATTTATTTATCATGGCCGTGGTTCTGCTTAGAAGGTTGCCAAAGTCATTTGCTAAATCAGTATTGATTCTTTCAATTAAAATCTCTTCAGAATAGTAACCATCAGAACCATAGGGCATTTCTCTCAACAAGAAGTAACGAATAGCATCACTGCCGTATTTATCTACCAGCACAAGGGGATCAACTACATTTCCCTTGGACTTGGACATTTTCCCGCCTCCTACAAGCAGCCATCCATGTCCAAATACTTTTTTAGGCAGTGGTATATCTGCTGCCATGAGAATAATGGGCCAGATAATTGTATGAAATCTTACTATATCCTTTCCTACAAGGTGTATGGCACTTGGCCAGAACTTTTGAAAGAGCTCGTCACTTTTCCTTGAGTACCCCAGGGCTGATATGTAATTGGTCAGGGCGTCAAACCAAACATAGATTACATGCCTTTCGTCAATTGGAACAGGAATACCCCATTTAAATGTGGTTCTAGAAACACACAGATCCTCCAGACCCTGCTTTATGAAATTAACCATTTCATTTTTACGTGTAACAGGCTGTATAAACTCAGGATTGTTTTCTATAAACTCCAGGAGCCTATCTGCATACTTGCCCATTTTGAAAAAGTAACTTTCTTCCTTTAAAAGCTCTACAGGCCTTGAGCAATCTGGACAGACCTTGTCTTCCCCAAGCTGCCTCTGTGCCCAGAATGTCTCGCAAGGTGTGCAGTACCATCCCTCATATTCTGATTTATATATGTCACCCTTGTCATAAATCTTTTTAAATATATATTGAACAACCTCTTTGTGCCTTTCTTCAGATGTTCTAATAAAGTCATCATATTGAATATCCAATTGTTCCCATAGATGCTGAAAGGTGGCAACTACTTTATCAACATACTCAATGGGGGCAACGCCAGCTTCCTCAGCCTTCCTTTGAATTTTCTGTCCATGCTCATCTGAGCCTGTAAGAAACCAAACCTCTTTGCCCTGGAGTCTGTTGTAACGGGCTAGAGTATCTGCCATGGTGGTAGTAAGTGCATGACCAATATGCAATCTGTCACTTGGATAATAGATGGGGGTTGTTACATAGAACCTTTCTTTATTGCTCATTACTGATTCCTCCTGTTGTTTTAAACTAAGAACTGTAAATAATGCTGATAAATACAAGAAAAGGCCCCACCTAAAGCAGGTGAAAGACCTAGGCATCTATATGATAACCATATTATAGGTAATATATGGTTCAATGTCAAGTTTACCCTAAAAATATGAAAAAAATGTAGAAAAAAGTCATATTATGTATTGACTTTTACTACCAACCTTGGTACCATTTAGTTAAGTTGTGGTAGTTTGCTGAAATCAGGAGGGGGAAACATGTTAAAATCTACAGGTATTGTACGTAAGGTGGACGAACTTGGGAGGGTCGTTATACCAATTGAGCTTAGAAGAACTCTAGGCATTGATGAAAAAGACGCTTTAGAGATTTATGTAGATAGTGAAAAGATTATCCTCAAAAAATATGAGCCAGCATGTGTATTCTGTGGAAATGCTGAACACGTAAACAACTTTAAAGGGAAGAATGTCTGCAAGGAATGTGCTGCAGCAATGGCCTCCCAGGCTTGTTAAACAAACCCTTATAAAAGACCGTGCATAAACCGCACGGTCTTTTTATTCTAAAACTTTATTTTGCCTTTCATATTCCTGGTATAATTCTCTCTTGGGGACATTGTATTTTCTTGCAATGGCTTTAAGAGCTTCTTTTTTATGTAATCCATCCTTAATAAGGTCTTGAACCTTTCTTAAAAGGTCTGCCATATCTAAGGCTTCCCCTGGTGATTGCTTTTCTGCTCCAGATATAATCAGGGTTATTTCCCCCTTTACTTTTCCATTGTAATACTCAATCAACTCGGCTGGCGTTGCCCTTTTAAACTCTTCAAATTTTTTGGTAAGCTCCCTGGCAACACAAACCATGCGTTCCCCAAAAATTTCTTGTATGTCCTCTAATGCTTCAATAAGCCTATGGGGAGATTCATAGAATATTAAGGTATGGGTGCTATTTACATGCCTGGTTAAAAACTGTTTTCTTAAGCTTTTCTTTGAGGGTAAAAAACCGTGAAAGGAAAACTCATTGGTGTTCAAACCTGAAGCCACTAATGCAGTAGTCACAGCAGATGGTCCTGGAATTGGTATTACATGAATATTATTTTTAATTGCTTCTGAAACTAATTCCATGCCCGGGTCTGAGATTCCAGGCAGCCCTGCATCTGAAACAACAGCAATATTAAGCCCCTCCCTTAGTTTTTCTATAAGAAAAGGGGTTTTCTGTTTTATGTTGAACTTATGATAGCTTGTAATACTTGTTTTAATTTCATAGTGACTAAATAGTTTAAGGGTCTGTCTAGTATCTTCAGCAGCTACCAGATCAACTTCTTTTAGAATACGTACAGCCCTATAGGTCATGTCCTCTAAATTACCTATTGGCGTGGCGCACAGATAAAGCTTTCCAGTTTCCATATGTGAGAATCCTTTTCAATTTAAATTATAAAAAGATTTAAGCTTCATTAAGACAATATGTTGGCAGTTCCACTAGTTTAACCTCTTCCTGATGCAGGCATTTAACCAGAACAAGGTAGGGAGGCTTATCTTTATGTGCAGATACAGGTTGAAGCTGATAAGGGCAAAGACAGTTTTCCTTACATAGTGACAGCAATTCAGATAACCTGTGGTGTCCATATACTATATAAAAGCTTCCCATTGGTTTTAAAAGCAAACCTGCTGCCTTTACTATGTCCGTCAGGGTGCATTCTATTTCATGCCTTGCTATTGCTATATTATTTTTATGGCTAATTCTGCCTTCATTAACACGAAAATAGGGGGGGTTGGCAATAACCTTATCCCACCTGGCCCCAGGAAACAATTTGCCAGCTTCCCGCAGATCACCCTGAACTATTGTAATCTTTTTTTCCAAATTATTATATTTAATACTCCTCTGGGCCATGCTGGCTAGTTCTTGTTGTATCTCAATACCAGTTATATTCAAACTTCTTTCCCTTCGAATGAGCAGCAGGGGTAAAATACCTGAGCCTGTTCCAAGATCCAATAGGCTTTCCCCGGGGTTTAAATCAACAAAATCAGCTAGTAAAATACTGTCTTCGGAAAACCTGTAGTTATTTCTGCTCTGTATAATTTTTAATCCGCCACCAATATCCTCAAGTGCCTCACCTTCAAAGAGCATTATTTTGAACCTTCCCTGGTTGTATCAACTGAAAACTGCTTTTTTAAAAAACCCAGGCAGAAAAGGCAGTCTTTGCCTTCAGACCTAATACCGCCAAATTGGGCTGGGCAAATGTGAAAGCCTTCTTTGTATAATTTCTGTAAATTGTTATAGCCCCTGTCTTCTGTTTCATTATTATATACACGTGCAAGCAATAGCTCATTTTGCTGTTCCAGAGCATAAACATGCATCTTCAGATCTCTGATCTCTTTTAACATGTCTTCCAGGCGTTGTTCCATTTCCATTAGGGCTTCTGTAAGCTTCATCTTAAAACAGCTCCCTTCTATTTGGTTTGGATTTCTTCAATATCTCCAAATCCAAAGTCTAGAATCTGGACATCATCAACCATCTCCACCTTAACTGTGGATTTTAAAATATTAACATCAATGATCTTTCCAGTTCCCTGTGGTGTTTTCACCATTTTGCCAATTTTAGGAGCTTTCTTCCTTTCTTCTTCGTAGAAATCATTTTCGTATTTCAAGCAGCACATGAGCCTTCCACATATGCCAGAAATTTTATTAGGGCTTAAGGATAAGTTTTGTTCCTTTGCCATTCTTATTGAAACTGGTTCAAAATCCCCCAAAAAGGAATGACAGCACAATACCCGTCCGCAAGAGCCCAGTCCACCAAGCATTTTTGCTTCATCTCTTACGCCTATTTGTCTAAGTTCTATTCTGGTTCTGAAAATACTTGCAAGGTCTTTAACAAGATCTCTAAAATCAACCCTACCCTCAGCTGTAAAGTAAAAAATAATCTTGCTAACATCAAAGGTATATTCCACATCAATTAACTTCATTGGCAGATTATGCTCATTTATCTTTTGCTGGCAGATCTCAAAAGCCTCCTGCTCCTTTATAGTATTTTCCTCTGCCTGCCTTTCATCCTCCAAGGTTGCTTTTCTAATGACATTTTTTAGAGGCAGGACCACATCTTCTTCAGGAACCTCTTTTACCCCCACTACCACTTCCCCATATTCAAGACCTCTAGCAGTTTCCACAACAACCTTATCTCCCACAACAAGGTCAAATCCATTAGGGGAAAAGTAATATATTTTACCGGCCCTCTTAAACCGTACACCAATTACCTTATACATATATATGCCTCCTCGCCGAGACTACTGACTTATTCTTTTTATAGTTAAGAACAGGTTTTCAAGCAGCAATCTTTTATTTGCATTACTATCTAAATCTTTTAAGCTTTCGTATAGCTTTTCCAATATTTTTACTAATTCATCATGGCTTACTGCACTTTTTTCTAAGCTGCTGTTAGATAGATGTGATATATTAATCAGCTTATCCTCTTTTGTTGATTTTAAAACAAGCAAATCCCTGATTAAAACCATTAAACCGTTGATTCTTTGTTTTAAGTGTTCTTTGTCTTCCCTTTCTAATTTTTCTATAAGCGAAAGGGTCCTTTCAAGATCTTCACTAAATACATCCTCAAGAATCTTGATGTTTTCAAGGCAATCATGCTGGCCTGCTTCCTCACCAAAATATATTCTTTGACAACGGGAAATTATGGTATCAGGAATCTCCCTCTGGCTGGCAGCCAGTAAAATAAACACTGTCTGGGGCATGGGCTCCTCCAGGATTTTTAGCAAGCTATTTGCCCCTTGTAATGTAAGCTTATCAGCCTCTTCTAATATAATAACCTTGTATTTTCCTTCATATATTTTGTAGGCAAGATGCTTTTGCATTTCCCTGACCTGCTGTATCTTCATTGAGCTCCCGTCTGGCTTTAATGTATAGATATCTGGATGAGAACCTGTGGTGATTTTGTAGCAGCTGATACAAACACCGCATGCATTCCCATCAGCATTTAAATCCATGCAGTTTAATGCCATTGCCAGTTGGTTAGCATTCTTTATCAGGTCACTAGATCCTAAAAAAAGATAAGCATGGACCACATGACCCTTTGCTGCCTTTTGTCTTAATAAGCCCATTGGGTTGCTATACAATCAAATTAACCTCCTTAAGCTTTTCTTCAACCAATTTAACTATATGAGCAAAAATCACATCCTCACTGCCATCAGCTGAAACAGTTTTTATGCGTTTTTCATCTAAGGCTAATTTTTTAAATCCCTGGTACACCTGTTCATGAAAGGTTATGGCCTCCTGTTCCAGACGGTCCATGGACTTTTGCTTTTTGCGTATCCTTGCCAGCCCCACTTCAACAGGCAGGTCCAGCAGTATTGTTAAATCAGGCAGATAGTCTTCCACAACGAGTCTATTTATTTCAACAACTAGCGGCAGATTAAGGTTTCTACCATAACCCTGATAGGCTATGGTTGAATCTGCAAATCGGTCGCTAATAACAGTTTTCCCCTCCTTTAGTGCGGGGATTATAACCTCTTCAAGATGCTGGGCCCGACTAGCAGCATAGAGCAGAACCTCTGCTTTAAAGCCCAACTCACCATTTTCTGGATTTAATAAAATATTTCTAATTTGTTCCCCGACAGGTGTTCC
>JAGXSK010000194.1 GCA_018333845.1 Clostridia bacterium
TTTCTGGTGCAGAGGCTATTATGTGAATACAGTTGGCAGAAACAAAAAGGCAATAGAGCAGTATATCCGAAAGCAATTACAAGAGGATATAGCGTCAGACCAGATGAGTCTAAAAGAGTTTATAGACCCGTTTACGGGTGAGCCAGTAGAAAAGAACAAAAAGAAATAACCCCTTTAGGGGTAGTTTGAGAAGATGCGCGGTTGGCGAAACATTCAACGAGCCTTGAGGCTCAGCCTAGCATCAAGCCCTTATAGGGCTAGAGCAAACCACCCGCTGAGCGGGTGGTTATGATTATGGTGTTAAAAAATATTCTCAAAGTTCTTATTTACATAATAAAATACCAGAAATTCCATGAATTCCTCCTGGAAAGATGGTTGTTTATAATCAGCTTTTCAGTTAAAATACACTATAGTAATATTTTCAAGTATTAAAATATTCATAATATATCTTTTTTTATACAAACGCTTGGGGGTGGAAATAATGGAGAACCGTTTTAAAGATTCACTATTGGACAAGAATACCATGTCAATCACATGGGAAGTGGTGCCAGGTAGAGGGGCTAGAGAAAAAGCCCAAGAAGTTGCCATGGAGGCTGCTGAAATAGCTGCAAAAAGCGGAAAAATTCATGCAATTACAATTACTGATAATCCAGGTGGTAATCCTGCAATTTTAGCAGATACCCTTGGAATGGAAATGCTGAATTTAGGCATTGAGCCTCTTGTGCATTTCACGTGTAAAGACAAGAACCGTAACCAATTGGAAAGTCAGCTTTACTCTATGGATAGAGCAGGGGTTCGTAATCTTTTGGTTATGACCGGTGACTATCCAGTTTCAGGTTATCAGGGAAGACCAAAGCCAGTTTTTGACTTGGATCCAATTCACGTATGTGGGTTAATCAGGGATATGAACAATGGTCTTGAGGTTCAGGGCTTAAAGGGCATTATACAACACGCAAAAAGTGACTTTTTCCCTGGAGTTGCTGTTTCACCTTTTAAAGCCAATGAAGCTGAACTTATGGCCCAGTATTTCAAGTTAAAAAAGAAAATAGCTGGTGGAGCTCAATTTGTTGTTACTAACCTTGGCTATGATGCTAGAAAGTTTCATGAAATTATTCAGTTTATAAGATTAAGCAGCTTAAACGTACCTATAGTTGGAAACCTATATATTCTACCTTATGGTGCTGCCAAGATAATGAACGAGAACAAACTGCCAGGATGTGTTGTAACTGATAAACTGCTAGCGCAATTAAATGAAGAAAAAAATGCAGCAGATAAGGGTCTTGAGGCAAGGATGTTACGTGCTGCCAAGATGTATGCATTCATGAAAGGTATGGGCTTTGATGGAGTTCATATTGGCGGACACGGAATTAAATTTGAACAGGTAGAGTATATTTTAGATAAAGGTGAGGAATTAAGTGCCAATTGGATGGACTATATTCATGAATTTGATTTCCCAATGCCTGATGGTTTTTACTTGTATGAAAAGGATCCCAAAACAGGTTTAAATACTGAAAATCTAGCAAATACAAAAGGCCGACCCCTTGATGCTCCAGTAGGTGGAGTTTATAGAGTGTCCAGAGTTGTCCACAATTTAATGTTTGAACCAGGAAAAAATTTCTTTGGGCTTATGCGTGGAATTTCAAAATCTGTAGAGGGTTCATCCATGGAGAAGGTTTATCATGGACTTGAACACTTGGCAAAGGTTATAATGTATGATTGTAAAGACTGTGGTGACTGTGCATTATCAGATCTGGCATATGTGTGCCCCATGTCACAGTGTCCTAAAAACCAACGTAATGGAGCTTGTGGCGGCAGTTACTATGGTTGGTGTGAAGTTCATCCTAATAAAAGAAAATGTATTTATGTAAAGGCCTACTCAAGGCTAAAAAATTATGGTGAGGAAAAACAGCTAGACTCTTATCACGTTGCCCCCTGTAACTGGGACCTATACCAAACATCTTCATGGATAAACTTCTATTTAGGAAAAGACCATTCAGCAGAGCGTCTTGGAATAAAAAAGCCTGAAAAGTAGAATTTATAATACAGTTAAAAGCAAGCACTAAAAAACACTAAACTCTAGTGTTTTCTTTTTTTAAAGGCATATTCTTGTCCCTTTTGGAATACTTGTTTTATAAATATATTTTTTATAAAAGGGTGATTAAATTGAATGTAAGAAGAAATAAAGAGCTTGAAATAAAAATAGTAAACTTAACTGAAGAGCTTATTCAAAATATACTTAAAGCAAGCCTCAAGGATGAAGATGAGAAAACTTTTATATTGGAAGATTCTCAAAATTTAATCTTAGAATTGTCTGGGTTGATACATGCCTTAATTCAAAACGAGGAGCATCTAGAATCCATGCTTAATCAGTTAGTATTTCAAAAACTTCCAGGTGATCATATACTAGATAGTTTTGAAGATTTTAAAGAGGTACTTGCAGAGTTAATTCAAAAAGGCGTAAATAAATACCGCTTTAACTTAAATGAATATCATACTCAAGGAAAAGCGTATGAAGAAAAAATATCAAATAAAATCAAGGGAAAAAATGCCCCAGAAGAACAAGTGTTAAAATGTCAAAAAAGTATTTCCCCTAATAATGCTTTAGTCCATAATAAACAAGAATCGGATAAGCTTATTATACAAATTAAAAGGATTTTTCCTGGTATAACAGTTAAAAAAGACGTTCATTATAAAGGTGCAAAATTACAATATTATATACCACAAATGAAAATAGTTCTTGACCTTGAGAGTAAAGAAAATTTTAAAAAAGCAAAAGGTTTAAAAGACTTAATAACAGAAAAAGAAGGCCTTAGAATAGTAAAGGTTTCGCCAGATTGTTCCCTTTCTAAATTAAAAAAGTTTATAAAAGTTTATTAAATCATAAAAAATACTAGAGAAATTTTAAAGTTTCTGTTATAATGATTAAAATATTAATAGAGAAACTGCAATGAACAGGAAGAAGTAAGCAGAAAATCTTTTTGCAGAGAGCTGGAAAAGGGTGCAAGCCAGTAAAGATGCTGCTGAATGCCGCCTGTGAGCATTAGAACTGAATTTTAGTAAGTTCTTAACGTTTTTTCGCGTTAAAGAAAAAAAGTGGGTAAAATAAGATTACCTATTAGGGTGGTACCACGGGCTATCTCTCGTCCCTTGACGATAGATAGTCTTTTTATATTTTGAAAGGAGATGATGTTAAAATGCGTTATAAAATATTGGAGATTTTAGAAAAAAATGGTCGTCTGGATTATAAGCAAATAGCAGCCATGCTAGGTCTTGATGAAAATGATGTTAGAAATGAAATACTTGCCATGGAAGAAGAAGGCATAATCCTCCAATATGGAGCTTTAATTAACTGGGATAAAGCTGGGAAAAACGATTTAGTTACTGCTCTTATTGATGTAAGGGTTACACCTCAAAGAGATGTAGGATTCGATGAACTAGCTGCAAAGATATACAAATATCCTGAGGTTAAATCAGTATTTTTAATGTCCGGCACTTATGATTTTTCGGTGCAGACTGTTGGTAAAAGCTTAAAAGAAGTTGCAGAGTTTGTTCATAAAAAACTTGCCATAATAGAAGGGGTTCAAAGTACTACTACCCATTTTGTATTGAAAAAATATAAAGTTGCAGATGTAATTTTAGAAGATGATGAAAAGGATAGACGGCAGGTGATTATTCCATGAGTGACAGCAGTAGATTTTTATGCCAACGAGTAAAGGACATACCACCATCTGGAATTAGAAAATTCTTTGACCTGGTAGCCGGAACTCCTGGGGTAATATCTTTAGGCGTAGGTGAACCAGATTTTGTAACACCCTGGCATGTAAGAGAAGCATGTAACCACTCCCTTTCCCAGGGATACACCATGTATACTTCCAATAAGGGTTTACCTGAATTGCGAAACGAACTAAGAAAATTTATAAACAAAGAATATTCTCTGGATTATTGTCCGGAAAATCAAATTTTGATAACAGTTGGTGCTAGTGAAGGGGTAGACCTGGCTGTAAGGGCTATAACTAATCCTGGGGATGAAATATTAGTATGTGAACCTTCTTACGTTTCTTACAAACCATGTGTAACCCTTGCCGGAGGCACACCTGTACCCATCCAAACTGAAGAAAAATATGCCTTTAAATTACAGCCCCATCAACTAAGGGGAGCCATTACACCGAGAACAAAGGCAATTATATTTTGTTATCCTAACAATCCTACTGGTGGGATTATGGATAAACAAGACTTGGAAGCTATTACAGACATAATCATTGAAAATGATTTACTTGTTATAAGCGATGAGATTTATAGCAAGCTTACTTATGGTAAACTACATGTCTCCATTGCAACCCTTCCAGGGATGAAGGAAAGAACAATTGTCTTAAATGGCTTTTCCAAAGCCCAGGCCATGACAGGATGGAGAATTGGCTATGCTTTTGGTCCTGAACCTTTAATAGGAGCCATGGTAAAAATACACCAGTATACCATGCTATGTGCCCCAATAATGGGCCAAAAAGCAGCAATTGAATCTCTAAAAAATGGGAAGGAACATATTAATCAAATGTATCATGAATATGATAAAAGAAGGCGCTTAGTTTATAATTCCTTTAAGGATATGGGCTTGGATACTTTTGAGCCAGAAGGGGCCTTTTATATCTTTCCCAATATCACTAAAACTGGCTTAACCTCTGAAGAATTTGCAGAAAAATTGCTGGGTGAGGAGCAAGTAGCTGTTGTTCCTGGCACTGCATTTGGTCTTGGTGGAGAAGGGCATATACGCTGTTCGTATGCTTCTTCTGTAGCTAATCTTGTTGAAGCCATGAAGCGAATTGAAAGGTTTGTTCAAAAAAGAATTAATGGAGATAGTATTTAGGCAGAATAAGCGAAGAAGAAAATTCTTCGCTTATTCTTATATCTATTCTATGTAAACAGATTTCACTAAAACATTAATACTTAATACATTTATGGCTGTCATATATTCCACGTCAGCTGAAATAATGCCCTGTATTTTTTTAATGGCCATGGGAATACTATACACTCCATATTTGACTAGCAATTCAATTCCAATGATTATTCCTTCTGCACGGGTTTCTATGTCAATTTTAGTTAACCTGACATAAAAACCAGATTTTTTAACAGAATATTTTATTATATCTTTAAGTGCAGGATCTTTTATATAAAACTTTCCCAAGTAATTAAATGTAGGCCTTACTACAGTTTGTTCTAAATGAATGGGCTTTGATAAAACATTGTCTTTCAAACTATTACTAAACAATACCTTGAAGGGTTGTATCATTAATCCAGAAAATCTAGGTTTAACTGCTAATGTTGGAGCTGGTACAACATGGGTTCCATGTTTTTTTCTCCTATTATAAGCTTGCTCAATTTCTTTTTCTGTTGCAATATCTCTTATATACACAATTGTCTCAGGTGCTGGCAAATTTAATCTTATTGCTATTCTATAAACCATTTCATTAGACGTTCCAAGAATTAAGATTTTTTTTGCTTTTTCCTTACAAATTATACTTTTAACATCATCTGCGTGCTCTTGTGAACTAAACAAGGCAGTCTTAATAGCGCCAACCTTTGTAGGCTGTTTCTTTGCAGAGATGCCGGCCAAAATTTGAGAACCTTTAATTGCCAGACCATCATCAATTATGATATCTATATTATATTCATGAGCTACTAATAAGGCCCTATGACTTTTTCCGCTTCCACTTGGACCCACTAAAGCTATTACTTCCATAATATTATCACCCATTTCCTCAATTTCCTGCCCTTGAACCTACTATTGCGAACAAGATTTATATCTATTATAATACAAACAGTTGGAAATACAATTTATTATTAATCTCCCTTAATTTTTTAGGAGTGTTTATTTATGAAGACAATTATTATTGGGGCAGGAAAGGTTGGCTTTAGCATAGCACAAATGCTTAGCTATGCTAATCATGATGTTGTAGTAATAGAGAATAATAGTGAGAGAAAACAAATAGTAGAAGAAAATTTAGATGTACAAACAATTCTTGGCAGCGGAGGAAGTATCTCTATACTTCACGAGGCGGGAATATGTGATGCCCAACTTTTGGTTGCAGTGACAGAATATGATGAATTAAATATGGTTGCTTGTTTGCTTGGCAAAAAACTTGGTGTCAAAAAAACCGTTGCCAGGGTTAGAAATCCAGAATATGTGGATAATAATCAAATTTCTGCTGATGCCCTTGGAATAGATTTAGTAATTAACCCTGAAAAAGTTACGGCAGAAATGATTGGCAAGCTTGCTGAGGTACCAGAGGCAATAAATGTTGACTATTATGCTGACGGCAAAGTCCAGATGGTTGAAATACAACTTACCAAAGACTCACCTGTAGCCTATAAAAGATTGATGGATATAAAGTTTCCAAAACCAAACCTAATTGTTGCAATACTCCGTAATGAAAAAATGATTATTCCCCGTGGTCATGATCAACTAAAGCCCAATGATTTAGTATTTGTACTTGCTGAAACCACTAATATGGTGGCCATTGAAAAGGTATTAGGCAAGGAAAGAGTAAAGACAGAAAATGTTACCATACTAGGTGGCGGGAGAATTGGATTTTACCTTGCCAAGTTATTAGAAAAAAAAGGTTATACAGTAAAGCTAATCGAAAAAAACATTGAGGTTTGTAAAGAAATATCCCAAAAGCTTTCCAATACTTTGGTTTTACAAGGAGACGGTTCTGACATATCCTTACTGGAAGAGGAAGAAGTGGGACAGGCAGACTTTTTCGTGGCAGTTACCAATGACGACAAGGTAAATCTTCTTGTCTCTATTATTGCCAAGCATCTTGGTGCTAAAAGAACTATTGCGCAAATAAGAAGAACAGAGTATGTTCCCCTTGTGGAAAAGGTGGGAATAGATGTTGCTGTTAGCCCCAGATTGCTAACAGCAGGTGCCATATTACGATTTATACGTAAAGGTGATATTGTATCTGTATCTTTAATTGGTGGAGCAAAGGCGGAAATGATTGAGCTTATAGCACAAAGCCATTCACGGGTAACAGGAAAACAACTAAAGGATTTAAACTTTCCAAAGGATGCAATTATTGGAGCTGTTGTTAGAGGTGATAATGTGATAGTCCCAACTGGTAAAGATATTATTAATCCTCATGACAGGGTTATTGTTTTTGCCCTGCCAAAAGCAATAGCAAAAGTAGAGGAATTTTTCTTACAAAAATAAGCAGATAAACAAGAAACATCAAATACCACCGCTTATTAAACAATAGCCAAGTACAAGGTCTAGATTTAAAGTAATATTAATTTTTCATTTTTTAACAAAGCCTGTTATAATGTTTTTAAGAACTTTTTTGAGGTGTGAAGTCTGAAAGAATTCTTTCATTATGTTTTGTACCTTGAGCGAAGCGAAAGGAATGGTTATAAAGTATGAGTGAAAATTCCAGCCTTTGTCTAAGGGATTTATTAAATGAAAAACCAATAGTTATTTCCCAACTGCTTTTAAAACACTATGCAGATATAGATATGGATGAAGTAGAACTGGTAGTAATATTGCAATTGCTAAGATTTAGGGAATGCCTGGGACAGACATATCCCACCATTGACGAACTTCAAAAAAGTATGACCCTGGGCAGTGACCAAATAAGAGCAACCATAGCTCGTTTAATTGAAAAGGGTTTAATTTCTGTAGTTCACTCATCAGCTGAAAAATACCATGGAAAAAGCTCTTATGTCCTTGAGCCCCTATGGGATAAATTGCTTAATGTATGGCAAAGCAGCAAGGAAAATACTTCTAACAACATTTTATCTTCTGAAAGCTTAAAAAAAGTATATAGCACTTTTGAAAAGGAATTTGGAAGATATCTATCTCCTATTGAAAGCAGCAAGATTGTTCAGTGGTGCTCTTCTGATGGATTTTCTAGTGATATTATTTTAGAAGCCCTGGAAAGGGCAGTTTTACAAGGTGCATTAAGCTTTAAATACATTGATTCAATACTTAAAACATGGGACAGTTTACAGTTAAGAACCATTGAAGAAATAAATAATTATGAAAAACACTTTAAAGAAAAAAGAAAAGCTAAAAACATAAACCTAAAACAGAAGCAGAAACCCCATGATAAATTCTCTGAAATATATGTTACCTAAGAGGTGCTTTTATTAAAATGTATCAATGTAAAAAATGCAATGACAGGGGCATAGTTTTACATGAAGGGGTAGCCTATCGCTGCAGATGTTGGTCGCAGAAGATACTTGATTTAAAGATAAAAAAAGCTAACCTGGGCGTTAACTTTAATGATGCAAAATTTAGTAATTTTAAGCTGGATTATTATCCCAATACTATACCCCCTGATGGTGAAGCCACCTATAGAGAAAGGGCCAACAAGGCACTATTGGCAGCAAAAGGTTTTGTTAATGATATAAACACTAACAAGGTAAAAAAAGGTTTGTTTTTTTGTGGTCCGGTAGGCAGCGGAAAAACCTTTTTAGCATCAGCTACAGCAAGAGAGCTACTTCTCAATAACCATGAAGTTCTCTTTGTTGTAGTTCCAGATTTTTTGGATGCATTAAGATTCACCTTTGATAAAAATGATAATGGTATTACAGAAAAAGGTCTGATGGATGTGGTATGGAATATTCCAATATTGATATTGGATGATTTAGGTGCCCATAATTACACACAATGGACTGTAAATAAAATATACTCGCTCCTTAACTATCGGCTAAATAATAAATTACCAACAATAATAACATCTAATTTAACTCTTAATGAATTGGAGATTTTGTTAGGAGATAGAACATGCTCTAGAATTATTGCCTTATGTAATGTTTTTAGGCTTCTTGTGCCAAAGGATATTAGGTATATTCAAAGCTTAAATAGTATGATTACACAATAACCCCAATATTTGGGGTTTCACATATTCTATTCCCATTTTTATAACTGCTTTATACGATAAGTACAGGAATATTAATCCAAATTTGGACTAAAATGGCTATAAAGCTTGAGATGAAAACATGTTTATCATGTGGTTATAACATAAGACCTGATATCGTACTCTTTCAAGATGCCATGGATGATGAGTACTATAGGGCACAACAGGTTTTAACAGGCTGTGATTTAATGATAATTATTGGGTCAAGCCTTCAGGTCTATCCAGCTGCTTTTTTGCCTGATAAAGCCAAACACCTTGCCATTATAAACAGAACAGAAACTCAATGGGATCCTCAAGCACAAGTAGTATTAAATTGTGAAATAACGAGCAAACTAAAGGAAATTAAAGAAAG
>JAGXSK010000195.1 GCA_018333845.1 Clostridia bacterium
AACACTAGGCGGGACAGGCTGTGCACCTATATGCATGAGCCTCCACTGGGAAAGCTCGTAGTTTTCCAATATCAAATCTCCACACTCAATGGCATCTAAAATATCCTGAGCCCATGGAACCAGCAGCCAGACAATAGTTATTTTTTCTTCAGACACTGTTTTTAGTATCCATTCAGGCTTGGCTCCACGCAATAGTACAGCCTTACTGCCTGACAGCAGACTGCCAAACCAATGCATCTTAGCTCCCGTATGGTAAAGGGGCGGAATACACAGAAAATTGTCATCACGAGTTTGACCGTGGTGTTTATGCTCAGTATAACAAGCCGACATGAGACTTTTATGGGAATGGAGGATGGCCTTTGGGAATCCAGTTGTGCCTGATGAAAAATATATTGCTGCATCATCCTCATCTCCAATCTCAATCCCGGGGTCTTCTGATGAACAGTTGGCAGTCAGTCTGTCATAGTTTTCAGCAAAGGAAGGACGGTTTTCTCCTGCAAAAAACAGTGTCTTAACCTTTGGTATCTGATTATATATGGTTTCTACACGTCCAATAAATTCAGGTCCAAAAATCAACACACTGGCTTCTGATAAGCCTAAACAGTACTTTATTTCCTCAGCTGTGTAGCGGAAATTCAATGGAACTGCAATGGCACCTGATTTTAAAATCCCAAAATAAATGGGCAGCCATTCCAAGCAGTTCATTAAGAGTATAGCTACCTTATCACCCTTTTTAATTCCCCTTTTCAGCAGCAGATTAGCCATTCGGTTTGCCTTTTCATCAAACACCCGCCAGGTCATCTCCCGGCGGTATTCTCCTGCAGGGTTGTTTTCAATCAATTCATATTCAAGCCATGTAACATTGTGGCTTTCCTGGAGATCCATATTAATCTCAGTCAGACATTTTTCAGTTCCATAGATCTCAGCATTTCGTGATAATACTTGTGTAATAGGCATTTCATTTTAACCTCCATTTATTCTGAAAAAAATATTTCATAAATGTATAAAAGTAATGAATATTGACTCTTTTTTACTGTGACACAGCTCAGATATCTCATTTGTATTTCTTAATCTGTTATAGGTCTAATTTGTGGCATTGTAATCACCTCGCATCTATTTTGTACATGATTATATCATTAAAATGTGCCTTCAACAAATATTAATAAACAGGAGTTATTCAATATCCATTGAGTATCGGAGATAAGTTCTTTACAATCCCTGTATAGAGTAGTATAAGAGTTCGTACACATAAAGATGGAAGTGCCCGTTACCAAAACCGTTTGGCTTGCCGTGAGTGCCCCAATCGCTGCACGCCTTCGAAAAATTTCAAGGCAGTGAAGTTTGGTCCTAACACCCATTATGTACCGATTTTGATGTACGGCACTGCTTTGCAGCAACTGCAGATATATCCCACTTCAGAAATACCTTATAATGCTTTCAATCAACTGCATAAAAGGGCAAAGAAAAGGGTGGTTGTACGTATTAAAGACGACATACCCACCCAAAAACTGCGCTTACATCTTTCGGAACATCCCTTTGGCACGGTCAAATGGTACCATGGTGCACATTATCTGTTATGTAAGGGTATTGAAAAAGCCACAGCTGAACTGGGGCTTAGTTTTCTTGCTTATAATTTTAAAAGAGCCATCAATATGGTTGGCACCAAGAAACTGCTGGCAGCAATCAGGGCTTAATTGCCTTTTCTTAATGCTTTCTTTGCAAAAACTAAAAATTTATAGCATGAAAATTTCTTATAGATACAACAAAACCCGCATCATTTGCGGGTTTTCAGACAAATTATGGTGGAGATAATGGGACTTGAACCCATGACCTCTTGACTGCCAGTCAAGCGCGCTCCCAACTGCGCCATACCCCCACGTATTTCCATTTCTGGAAGTTATTGCCTATTCTATTGGGATTTCCTTGTGCTTTGTTTTTTTGGGGCGCATCTTCAGCTTAGGTGTCCTCCCAACTGCGCTATACCCCCACTTTAATTATTGTCTTGGCAGTTAGATTTCTTAACTGACAAAGGATATTATAGCATATGAAATATGTTAAGACAAGTACCTTGTTGAAATCCTTGTATTATCCATCCTAAACTCTCCCTTATGTAACCAATAACCTTAAAGACTACTTCTATATTACTTGAAACTTCCATCCCCAAACCCTGCATAAGGGCATGGGTTAAGCCTGCCAGCAGCAAAAATGAAAATACTATAATTTCTTTTTCTTTTCTTTTATCATTCTGATTATGGTCGGGTCATTTACACTAAGCCTTCATGGGATTTAAGGCTTTTTACTAAAATTCCTCGTGGCTCTTTAAGATGGAAACTCAAAATGAATGAGCGTACTGCAGCTGAACATGTGAATCTAAACCTATTTAACCTTCTTCTATTATTCTTCTCTTTCAAATTGGATCTTGTTGGAACTTAGTTTTCGAAGTTACACTTTCTCTTTGAAAAACAAAAAAACTCCGCAGGAGGAGTGTAATGAGCTTAGCATACATCCAATACTTGAAACACAGCCCAAGTATAGGAGCATACCATTACATATACTACCATCCTACTAAACTTGGTTGCCATTTGTGCCATTACATCTCCCACAGCTAAACTCAACAAATTATTCTTAGTCTTGAAATGATAGTTAATCAAACCCGTTCCAACATTTGCCCGTTCTGCAACCTGGCGTACAGTAATCTTATCTACATCAGTAACTTCATCAAGTATCTCTATAGCCGCTTTTATAATTCTATTTCTTGCATCTTGGTCATTCATAATATGCCTCCCTACCAGTTCTTGGTTTGTGTTTATATATGTTTTGAACATGTTCAGTTTGCTAGATGATGCAGCTTTCGTCAACAGTTTTTTTGACATGTCTTCTTTTGCAGCATCAATGTTTGCCCTAAGGAATATTAATACGTAAATCAAAAAACTGAGACCAATTAAATCGATCTCAGCTTGCTTTTAAAATTTAGATAATAGGACTTGAACCTATGACCTATTGACTGAAAGTCAAGCGCATCTGTCATTTGACCAAAAGATGCACCCCTCCCCCTTTTTCAGTTATATCCGGCGAATCCTTTTTCTATTTATAGTTCAATCCTAAAGTCAGACAATCAGTACTGACACTGAGATGGTAAAAACGGCTGCAATAGCTTCCTCTGCGCAACATCGCGTTGAGGTAATTGATAAGCAGCTATTCTGCTTTCCAAAACTTGCTGAACCTTGTATGCGAGATTAGTTTTCTCATCATTATTTGCTTGAGCAATACCCCATTTATTGAAGATTTTTGTTATATAATTATCTCGCCTGTAAGTATCCATGGAGCCGATACCAAGGAAACTGCCAGCATCCATCCCGGCGGCAAGAATTTTCGTTATTTTAGGGTCAACTATCATTTCCATCCCCTAGAGCATTCGGTTGGTATATCTCATCATCTCTTCATCGAGAATGGCCTTGTGGAAGCTTCCGCATGCAAAGCCAGCCAAAA
>JAGXSK010000196.1 GCA_018333845.1 Clostridia bacterium
GTTGAGCTGCTGCAGTTTAATGAACAAGTTTTGGAATTTTACCAGAACAAATTTAGTTATATTTTAATAGATGAATATCAGGATACTAACCGTGCCCAATACATCTTTGTTAATCTGCTGGCTAAAAAGCATAAAAATCTTTGTGTTGTGGGAGATCCGGACCAGTCTATTTATCGCTGGCGAGGAGCTGACATAAATAATATACTTAGCTTTGAAAGGGATTATCCCGAGGCCAAGGTTGTAAAGCTGGAGCAAAACTACCGATCTACTGCGTGCATCCTCAATGCTGCAAATTCCGTAATAAAAAACAATGCTGGACGCAAGGACAAAAATCTATGGACCAATAAGCCCAATGGGGACAAGGTATTTCTTATATATGCAGAGGATGAACAGGATGAAGCCTTTAAGGTTGTATCCCAAATAATAGAACTAAAAACCTCCTGTAATTTACTTTATGGAGATATGGCAGTCTTATATAGAGCCCATGCCCAGTCCAGGGCTATAGAAGAAGAACTGGTGAGGAATAATATCAGCTATCAGATTTTTGGGGGAACCAAATTCTATGACAGAAAAGAGATAAAGGATATTTTAGCCTATTTAAGGATACTTGTGAATAGGGATGATGATTTAAGCCTGGCACGAATTATAAATGTTCCTAAAAGGGGTATAGGGGCTGCTACCTGGGCAAGGGTCGAGGATTATGCCCTGGATATGAAAATATCCACGTTTGATGCATTATTCCACATTAACCGCATACCTGGCCTTTCTGGCAGGGCAAGCAAACAGCTGCAGGACTTTAGAGAGCTAATGGATCAGTTCCGTAAACAAATGGAGGCATTATCTGTAAAGGAGCTAATCTCTCAGATCTTAAATGAAACGGGGTATCTGGAGGCTCTCATTCAGGAAGACACTGTGGAAGCTGAAACCAGGCGTGATAACTTAAAAGAATTTCTCAACGTTACTGCTAATTATGACAGGAATAATCCCAAGGGATCCCTGGAGGAGTTTCTGGCTGAGGTGTCTTTGGTTACAGATATTGATAACTATGTTGATGAAGCAGACAAGCTGGTCCTCATGACCCTTCATACTGCTAAAGGCCTTGAGTTTCCAGTAGTTTTCATCCTTGGTATGGAAGAAGGCACCTTTCCTCACTTTCGTTCATTAGAAAGTGAGCATGAAATGGAGGAAGAACGAAGACTTTGCTATGTGGGAATGACAAGGGCAGAGGAAAAACTCTTTTTATCCTATGCAAATAGAAGGTTTATTTATGGTGAGATATATTCAAAGATACCATCACGGTTCCTGGAGGAAATTCCCGGGGAATATATTGACAACCCGCCTAAAAAAGAAACCATATCAGCTAGCAGCTTCTTTACAAGCAGACCGGCTAAAGCAGCACCAAGAAATGACTACCTGCTAGGTGAGAAGGTTTTTCATAAAAAATGGGGCGAGGGAGTTGTTGTAGAAGTAAAACCTGGGGACACTGTTATTAAGGTAGCCTTTCCCAATCAGGGTATTAAAAGCCTTGATGTAAGCTTTGCTCCCTTAGAGGTAATATCAAAAAAATAATTGCAGTAAAGGTCAACCTTTGTCATTTTAAAGAAGGTGGTGTGGTTACCATGGAGACACAAGAATTAAAAGAAATGAAGGAACTAATTAGAAAACTAAGGGAATACAACTATTATTATTATACTTTAGACGCACCCCTGGTGAGTGATAGGGAATATGACGAGCTTTATGACAAGCTTGTCTTGCTAGAAAAGAAAACCGGAATAATTCTGCCAGATTCCCCTGCTCAACGGGTAGGTGGAGATGTTTTAAAAGGTTTTGCTGACCATAAACATATTACTCCCCTGCTAAGTCTGGATAAGGTTAAATGTAAAGAGGACTTAACCAGTTGGGAAGCAAGGGTAAAAAAATTAATCCAGCATCCAATGGAGGAAGAAGAAGTAGAATATGTAGTTGAGTTGAAATTTGATGGATTAACCATAAACCTGACCTATGACAAAGGCAATCTTGTCCAGGCAGCCACAAGGGGCAATGGTGAGGTGGGAGAAGTAATACTTGAACAAGTAAAGACAATCAAATCTATCCCATTAACAATAGATTTTAAGGGCAAATTTGAGGTTCAGGGAGAAGCCTTGATGCGGTTGTCTGTTTTAGAAGAATATAATAAAACTGCAGATGAGCCTCTAAAAAATGCCAGGAATGCAGCTGCCGGTGCTGTGAGAAACCTTGACCCCAAAGTAACTGCCAAAAGAAACTTAAGTGCTTTTTTTTATAACCTTGGCTATTATGAAGGGATTAGCTTTTCCACCCACATGGAAACCATTGAATTCCTCAAGGATAATAGAATACCTGTGAGCCCCTACATAAAGAAATGTTCAAATATGGAAGAAGTTATTGAATATTTGACCTATCTGGAAAGAAGCAGAGATAATCTGGACTTTCTAATAGACGGAGTTGTTATCAAGGTTAATCAGCTTGAATTAAGAGACAGGCTGGGCAGCACGGGTAAATTTCCCCGCTGGGCCATTGCTTATAAATTCGAAGCTCTAGAAGTAACCACAGTGTTAAAACAGGTCATCTGGAACGTGGGAAGAACCGGCAAGGTAACTCCAATAGCCTTATTTGAACCAGTGGATATTGGTGGGGTTACCGTGCAAAGGGCAACATTAAATAACTGGGAAGATATTTTAAGAAAAAATGTTGCTATAGGCTCAAGGGTATGGCTTAGAAGGTCAAATGACGTTATTCCTGAAATCATGGGGCGTGTAGAGGATAACCCTGGCGAGCATGAGGTGCCCATAGAAAAACCATCTGAATGTCCAGCTTGTGGGAGCACACTAGTTGAAAAAGGACCCAATCTCTATTGTGAAAACTCTCTATCATGCAGACCCCAGCTGGTTTCAAGAATTGTTCATTTTACCAGCAGGGACGCAATGAATATAGAAGGGTTTAGTAAAAAAACTGCTGGGCTCTTGTTTGATGCCCTTGATTTAAGAGACATATCAGATTTATATGCCCTTGAGTATGAAAAGCTTTATGGACTGGAAGGTTTTAAAGAAAAAAAGACCCAGAACCTTCTAGACGCCATTGAAAACAGCAAAAAACCAGCCCTTTCAGCATTTATTTATGCCCTTGGTATTGACCATGTAGGAAAAAATACTGCCAGGACCCTGGCTGATAGGTTTAAGTCACTAGATGGCATCATGAACGCAAGCTGCGAAGAATTAAGAGAGATACAGGATATTGGTGATGTAGTTGCACAAAGTATTATTAATTTCTTTAAAGATAAAAGAATCCGTCAAAGCATCCAGAATCTCCTTGACAAGGGCATCAGACCGCAAAATCTTGAAAGCCCGGCTGATGATGCAGAAGGCGATCTAGCATTGGCAGGCAAAAAAATTGTGTTAACTGGCAAACTAGAGGACTTTACTAGAAATGAAGCGGCGGAGCTCATAGAAAAGGCTGGGGGAACAGTTGTAAGTTCAGTGAGCAGGGCTGTTGACTATGTAGTTGTTGGTGAAGATGCCGGTTCCAAGGCCCAAAAAGCAGCGCAGTTAATTGAAGAAGGGAAAGCTCCCACCCTGAAGATTATCAACGAAAGTGAGTTTAAACAGCTTTTAAAACCAAATTTGGAAAAGAAATATAGATAATATGGAACCAAGGACCACAAGCAATAGATTAAAATTAAAGTAGGCCAGCAGCACTGCAGCAGAGGCACCAACTAT
>JAGXSK010000197.1 GCA_018333845.1 Clostridia bacterium
CCCAGGGGGATTCTGTTGGTGGAGTATTTGAGATTGTGGCAGGCAACCTGCCTGTTGGCCTGGGCAGCCATGTCCATTGGGACAGGCGGCTGGATGGGAGAATTGCAGGGGCCTTAATGAGCATACAGGGAATCAAGGGAGTAGAAATTGGCCTGGGTTTTCAGGCTGCAGTCCTTCCTGGGTCAAAGGTACATGACGAAATCTATTATAGTGAAGAGCGGGGTTTTTATCGGAAAACTAATAATGCCGGTGGAATAGAAGGAGGAATGACAAATGGCGAGCTGTTAAGGGTGAGAGCTGCCATGAAGCCTATTCCCACATTATATACCCCTCTCCAGTCAGTAGACTTTATTACCAAGGAACCCTTTGAAGCAAGTGTTGAAAGGTCTGATACCTGTGCTGTGCCTGCTGCAGCAGTAGTTGGTGATGCTGTAGTGGCCTGGGAAATAGCAAGGGTATTATTGGAAGACTTTAAAGGAACATTATAATTATTACTTTTCCCTCCTGTTTTACTTTGGCAGGAGGTTTAATATTTTTATACATGAAAGGATAAAACTAAATTTTGTCGAAAATGTGAGGAAAACAGGTAACTATTATTTGCAATTTTAGTTATTGTCGGGGGTATTATTCTTCCAAATTTTTAGTCCTGGGGGTGGAAGCTTGAAAAGTTTAAGGAGTAAACTGGCTGTATTAGGAATTATACCGATTCTAATACTATTTACCCTGGTAATACTTGTTATCTTGCCCTCTGTAAGGGACGATATTATGGCAGAAAGAAAAAGCCAAAACCAGGAGTTAGTTGGTGTTGGCATGTCAATTTTGGAATACTACTACTCCCTGGAAAAAGCTAATGTATTAACTAGAGAGGAAGCCCAGGAGCAGGCCAAAGCTTCCATTAGAAATATTAGATATGGTGATTTTCAACAGGACTATTATTGGATTAATGATTTAAATCATGTTCTGCTTGTTCATCCCTTTAGACCTGATCTGGAAGGAACAAATATGTTTGGAGATCAGGATCCTGATGGAGTATTTTTAGTAGCTGAATTTGTAAAAATTGCCAGAGAGCAGGGGAAAGGGTGTATAACCTATAAGTGGCAGTATTATGACCAGCAGGATAGGATTGAACCCAAGCTGGGCTGTGTTAGTCTATTTGAACCCTGGGGATGGGTGTTGGGAACGTCAATCTATATTAACGATGTAGAACTGCTCATAGCCAAAAAGACACGGCAGATCAACTTGATTACAGCAGGCATATTAGCCGTATCTCTTCTGGCCTATCTGCTGCTGGGAAATCAGCTGTTATTTAAACCAATAAACAAACTCATAAACCATGGTAAACAGTTAAAATCCGGCAATTTCACCAAGAGGATCCAGTTGCAGTATGAGGATGAGCTGGGACAGCTGGGGAATACCATGAATGAAATGTCTTCAGAAATAGAGCAGCTTTTAAACAGCCTTTTGAATCAAAAGCAGCACTTTGAAGCCTTGTTTAACAACACTACAGATGGTGTGGTCTATTTTGACACTGATTTTAAAATATACGATGCCAATCTTCAGTTTATTAAAATCTTTGGATATTCATTAAAAGAAGTTCTAGGCAAAGAAATAAGTACAATTACAGGTAATGAGAATTTGCTGGAATATAACACCAAAGATCAATTTAATTTAAAGCTGCCTGTGGAACATGAGGGTACTGCCTGTACCAGGGATGGTCAAACAATACATGTGCTGATAAAAAGTGCTCCAGTAATAATTGATGGCAGAACTGTTGGCGGTTATGCCATTTATTCAGACATTACAGAACGCAAAAATGCTATAGCCAGGCTGCAGGAAAGCTATCAGGACCTGGAGGCTACTTATGAAGAATTGTCTGCCTCAGAGGAGGAGTTAAAGGCCCAATTTGAAGAACTTCAAGAAACAACAGAAAAACTTTTAATAACTCAATTTGCACTGGATAACTCTTCCAATACTGTATTCTGGATTGAAAAGTCAGGTGCCTTTGCCTATGCTAACACAGCAGCAAGTGAGATGCTGGGGTATACAAAGGAAGAACTTCTGGGCAAAAAAGTTTTTGACATTGATCCTAATATTGCCATGGACAAATGGGAACAACACTGGCAGGCTGTTAAAAATAAGGGGAAGACCAGGTATGAAACTGTCTACAGGAGGAAGGATGGATCCACATATCCTATTGAGGTATTTGCCAGTTACTTTCTCTACAAGCATAAAGAATATATTTTTACTTTTGCAACAAATATTTCCAAACGAAAGGCTGCTGAAAAGGAACTTGAGCTTCAAAAAAGACGTTATGAAGCCCTGTTTCTAGACTCCATGGATGCAGTAGTTTTTATAGATAAGAATAAAAAAATCCAGGAAATTAACAAAAGGTATTCTGAAATGTTTGGCTATGTCATTGAGGAAGCTAGAGGGCGTAAAAACTCTGAATTATTATCTTCAGGAGATGAAAACCATAAAGAAGAATTTCAAATGATTTTCGATGAAATAAAAAAAGGTAAAACCTATAATATTGAGACTGTCAGGTATACAAAGGATGGCAAACCAGTCCATGTGAACTTAAAGGGGATACCTGTTACCATAGATGGGGAATTTATTGGAGCCTATGAAATATATACAGACATTACTGAAAGAAAAGAATATGAAGCAAAGCTAAAGCATATGAGTCTGCATGATGCTTTAACTGGCTTATATAACAGACTGTATTTTGAAGAGGAGATCAAACGCCTTGAAGGAGGAAGAAACTATCCAGTAAGTATAATTTCTGCCGACCTGGATGGTTTAAAACTAATTAACGATACAATGGGCCATGAAAAAGGTGACGAAATCCTGCAGGCTGCTGCCAGGGTCTTGGGTCAATCTTTAAGAAAGTCAGATATTATCGCACGAACAGGGGGAGATGAGTTTTCCATTATTCTTCCAAATACTGATGAAGATGTTGTGGAAGGAATTGTGGCAAGGATAAAAGCAACCATCAAGCTTTATAACCAGGATCACAGTCAGCTCCCCTTAAGCATTTCACTGGGGGCTGCTACCAGCAGCGGGCCTGACCAGAAGCTTAAGGAAACCTTAAAAATTGCAGATGACCTCATGTACAAGGACAAGCTTTACAGAAACTCAAGTGCAAGGAGCCAGATTGTCAACTCGCTTCTTGCTGCCCTGTCAGAAAGGGATTTTATTGCTGACGGCCATGCATCCCGCATGATAGAGCAAAGCCGAAAACTAGGGGAAATGTTAGGGTTGAGCACCCGCCAGCTTATTGACCTGGCCCTTTTAGCCCAAGTGCATGACCTGGGCAAGGTTGGCATACCTGATAATATATTATCTAAAGAAGGTCGCCTCTCAGAAAAAGAATGGGAGATAATGAAGCAGCATCCTGAAAAAGGTTATCGAATTGCCCAGTCCTCGCCTGATCTTTCTGGAATTGCTGACTTGATACTAAAACATCATGAAAGATGGGACGGCACAGGCTATCCACTGGGTATAAAGGGAGAAGAAATACCCATTGAGTGCCGTATAATTGCCATAGTTGATGCTTTTGATGCCATGACAAATGACCGCCCTTATAGAAAAGCCATGGATGCAGCCGAGGCATTGGCAGAAATAAAAAACCAGGCCGGCAAGCAATTCGACCCCTACCTTGTAGAAAAGTTCCTCCAGGGTCAGGCTTGACAAATTGACAAAATTAAAGGCTAAAAGACCAAGTTTTTCTTGACATGGGCTCATGCATGGCATATAATTGTACGAAATACTAAAAAATATTTTAAAATACAATGACGGAGAAAAGTAAATTAAGCCCAGCTTTTCAGGGAGAAGGTGTCAGCGACTGGAAGCACCTTTAAAGCATGGTTAATTGAAGTTCGCTCCTGAGTTGCCAGCTGAAAGCTTTGTGGCCAGTAGGCGGGGACGTATATTCTCTACGTTACAGGAGAAGGGATATCGGAATAGTTTTCCTGTATCTTTTTTGAGGGGTTCTGTGTATAGCAGAGCAACTAAGGTGGTAACGCGATAAGCCAGGCTTTTCGTCCTTTGGATGAAAGGCTTTTTTGTTTCTCGTGTTATTTGTAAAATTATTTCCCGTATCCTGCATGAGCGGGTCATTTGCTAATGACCAATTAGGGTGGTACCACGAAATCCATAGCCTTCGTTCCTAAAGGACGCTTGGCTATGGATTATTTTATAGGAGGTATAGAAAATGGTAGTGGTAATGAAAAACAATTCCACACTCGAGCAAATTGAATCTGTAACCAGGAAGCTGGAAAAACTAGGATTTAAGACACACATTATTCAAGGAACAAAAAGAATTGTTATTGGTGCAATAGGAACCAGGGAAGACCTTGAAACCATGGGTTTGGAAAGACTGCCTGGAGTTGAGCGGATAGTCCCTATAATGAAACCCTTCAAGCTGGTAAGCCGCGAGGCCCAGGAAACAGATTCCATCATTAGTATTAAGGGGGTTAACTTTGGGGGACAAAATATTACTATCATGGCAGGACCTTGTGCCATAGAAAGCAGGGAGCAGTTATTAACTGCTGCTCGCATGGTAAAGAAAGCGGGAGCACAGGTTTTAAGGGGTGGAGCTTTTAAACCCAGGACATCACCCTATGCCTTTCAAGGTCTAGAGGATGAAGGCCTCAAGCTCCTCAAGGAAGCCTCCCAGGTAACTGGTTTGCTTACCGTTACTGAGGTTATTGATGAACGCAGCTTGAACATGTCCATGGATTATGTGGATATCCTGCAAATCGGTGCTAGAAACATGCAAAATTTTCAGCTGCTCAAAGTGGCGG
>JAGXSK010000198.1 GCA_018333845.1 Clostridia bacterium
ACAGTAATCTCTGTTACTTCTATTTGACCTTCTCTATTAAAAGCCTGTCCAATGGAAATATAGGTTACAGTATGTTCCTGGACAGGAGTCTGTGCAGGAACTGCTGCAGGAAATAAAGTAAATACAAAGACAGCTAGCAGCACCAAGGATATTAATTTTCTTTTTGCCATGGCTTTTCCCCCTGTTCTACAACCACAAATATTCCAGGATTAAAGGTCTGCAGCACTACTCTTCTATCAATAAAACTAACGGTATAATTGTCAACATTGTACCAGCGTCTTGTAAGCTCGTTGTAGCGAAGGACCTTCAGGTTATATCCACTTGTATTTCTATAGGGAATAGTTATCCTTGCCCGGTCAAATCTAAAATTCTCCCCCGTCAGCTGGATCAGGTCTGACCTGATGCTCTTGTCCCATAATCGACCTTGAATTGATTGGGCTAGAAAGGGTTCCACCCGACCCAGGCTAATCACAGCCTTATCACCTCTAGCGGTGCCGGAAGCTGACAACCCAAAAATGGTTATATCTGCCCCTTTGGATCTTGCAGCAAGCTCGCCTATTCTATCACCACTACTGCCCTCAAATTCAATCTTGCGTATGAGCACCTCTTCCCCCATTAACTCGTCAAGGTTAAAATCAAGGATTCTAGCATCTCTATATCTGGATGAAATGATCAGGGTATCCTCACTAGTCTTTAGAGAGCTAATGACATCCCCCTGGCGTATTTCTTGTTTAACCCTGTACTGGTCATTTGGCAAATGGCTTCCCTCGTCTATGACACTAAATGCCCCACGGGCAATGGTTTCATGATTAGCAGTGTTTATGACAGAGACATCATATAACCCTGGTTCAAGGCGCCTGCTGCCACTGGGCAGATAAACCTCTAAATAGCTGCCATTATCAGCAACGTACACACTATGAGCCCTTGTGCTGCCGAAATAGACATTAACAGTTTCATGATTAAAGAAATCCCCTGAAATAATTATTGGCATTTCACTATCATAGTTTCTTGTGACGCTGCCAGGTGAAATACTGGTTACATGGGGCATGGCCATAGTGGTATTGGTATTGATTGCTTCTGCTCCAGAGTTAAAGGGAAATGCAAAAGCTGAAACAAATAATATGGCCAGTGCAGTGAGCAGCTTGCCAGTATACCCCATGGGTCCTTCCCCCCTAAAAATAGTTATATACTTTTATTATCGGATTTTAGAGGTTCACCTTTAACAAAAATACCTTTATATATTTAACCAAATATTTTTAGTAGTTTAGGACATGAAAAACAGGGGCTTTTTCCCCTGTTGAAATCTATTGAAATTGAAGATACTGTTAAGATTATGTTAAAAAAGTTGCTTGCAACAGCAAATGTTATATAATAGCTCTATAAATATTAACAGCCTTGTTAACAACCCTTAAGCAAGAAGTCTCCTTGCTCTAAACTGCCTTGCTCTTGTTTAAGAATTATCTCAGCAGCGTTACTAACTTCCGCTTCTATAAGCGGGAGATAAGTGCCGCCAAGCTTTGAAATAAGTGCAACTAAAGTTCAGGTGGAGTAAAAACTCCATCTGAACTAAGTTTTCTTTATTTTCCCAGGAAGTATAGAATGGGAGATGAATTGTATATTACTATATTTAAAAGGGAGTTGGTTAATATATGGATATCAGCAGTCTTGTTATAAAGGATTTTCTCTCTAAAATCAATTCAGAAAAACCCATACCAAGTGCAGGTTCTTCTCTTTCAGTAACAGGTTCCCTGGGTGCATCACTTCTTGGTTTAACTGCTAAAATCACCTTAAGAAAGGTCCCAAAATGTGACCATGATATGCTTAAGGAGCTGGCTCACAAGTCCGAAAAGGCCTCACAAAGATTCCTGGAATTAGGAGAGGAGGACATCCTGGTGTACAAGCAGGTCATAGCCAATGAGCCTGGGTCAGTCGAAAAGGCTATTGAGATTCCCTTGACCATGGCAAGAATGGCCCTGGACCTTGTTAAAAACTATGAACAGGTTGTACATACCTGCTATAAGCCGGTAAAGGGCGATGCCTGGCTGGGTGTTGAGCTCCTAAGAACTTGTGTGAAAAGTGCAGTATATATTGCAGTGGTTAACGTGGATTTTTTCAAGCCAGAAAACAGGGAAGAATATCTAGAACAAATTTTTGCCATTCAAGATGAGATAGGAGTTCAGTGCAGTCCAGATGGATGCACCTTACAACTTGATGAATAAAAAGCCTAAATATGACCATTGATGGGTTGAACAGCCCAGTTCTATCATGTCAATTTTTTCTTTAGCTCCTTGAAAAGTTCATCGGCTTTATGGTATTCCTCTTCAAGGATAAGTCTTTCCCCAACCTGCTGCAGCTGACTGAGTAAGTCTTCCAACTCCTCTTGAAGCTCTGCTGCAGTCTTCCTGGAAAAATCATAATGTGAAACAGGCCTGGCCCTTTTTGTCAGTGTATATTCTTCAAGGTAGTAAGGTATGTGGGTTTCAATCTGGTAGTTTTCTTCGATTAAAGTTTTTAAAATTGAACTTTCTTCAACCTCTCCATGGACTAAAAAAATTAATTCTGGTTTACGGGTAATATTATTTATCCAGTTAAGGATATCCCCCTGGTCGGAATGGGAGGAATATCCTTTTATGCTTTCGATTCTAGCATTCACAGTGACTTCTTCCCCATGGATTTTTACCTTCCTGGCTCCATCTAGAATAGTTCTTCCAAGGGTTCCCTGGGCCTGATAGCCAATAAATAAGATTGTAGAATTCCTCCTCCAAAGATTATGCTTCAAATGATGCTTGATCCGTCCCGCATCACACATGCCGCTGGCTGATATAATAATTGCTCCACTTTTTATATTGTTAATTGCCTTGGACTCTTCCGCAGTTCTAGTAAATCTTAGGTTTTGGACTTCCAAAGGACATTTGCCTGTCTCACGGCTGAAGTCCTGGGCAGCTTCATCAAAGCTATCTGCATTTTTGCAGAATATTTCTGTGATAGCTATTGCCAGCGGACTATCCAAGAATATATTTTCAGACTTGATCTTACCTTGTTGAATAAGCTTATTTAGATCAAAAATCAAGTCCTGGGTTCTTTCTACTGCAAAGGCAGGTATGACCACGTTGCCCCCACGATTAAACGTTGACTCTATCACTTCTGAAAGCTTTTCTATTCTTGCTGCCTCATCTTCCTCATCATGATTTCTAGAGCCGTAGGTGGATTCAATTACCAGGAAGTCTGTACCCTCCAGGATTTCAGGGTCATTAACAATGGGCTTATCATAGTTCCCCAAATCACCGGTAAATGTTACCTTTTTTACCTCATCAGTACCTTTAATCCATATTTCTATAATTGAAGACCCAAGAATATGTCCTGCATCTGTAAACCGAAGGGAGACATTATCATTAAGCTTAATAATTTCATCATATCCCTTGCCTTCAAAAAGCTTAATGCATTCCTCTGCATCTGAAACAGTATATATTGGCTCTAGCAGAGGTTTACCTGCCCTGAGGTTTTTTCTATTCTTCCGCTCAACTTCCATCTCCTGGATGTAAGCACTGTCGGGAAGCAGTACAGCACATAACTCCTTGGTGATTTTTGTTGTTATAATAGGGCCCCTATAGCCTTTTTTGTACAATTTTGGAATACGCCCAATGTGGTCAATATGGGCATGGGTCAAAAGCACCCAGTCTATCTCATTAGGCTCAAAGGGGAAATCCCCATAGTTTCTTTCCTTGATAGCCTTGCTTCCCTGAAAAAGGCCGCAGTCAACAAGGAGGTTCTCCCCAGAATCAGTTTTCAGCAAATAACAAGATCCAGTGACAGTCTCCGCCCCGCCGCAGAAAATTATTTTCATCATGCACCATTCTCCTTCTGAAGGATTTTAAGGTTTATCCTTGTAATAAGATAATACAACAAACTTGCGAAAATTAGTGATATTTATGACTAAATTTTTCATTGAACTCTTGCAAATTTTATAATTATTTGTTATTTTTTATAAAAAAATGTCTAAAAAAGTGCTTTTCTTCGTATAACATTTATTAAAACAACTTCATCTTACTCAAGGGAGGTCATGATCTTGTTTAAATTTATTAACAAAGCAAAAAACCAGAAGGGTTTTACTCTGGTAGAACTGATGGTCGTGGTAGTTATTATTGGCGTATTGGTGGCAATAGCGATTCCTGTGTACAATTCAACCCAAGATAATGCAAGGAAAAATGCTCATAATGCTAACGTACGCACAATTGAAAGTGCCGCAACTATGTATATTATTGATAATCCTTCTACACCATTAACCATACCTGCAACTCCTGGAGGTGCTACACCCGCTGAAATGGCTCCATATTTACAGGCTTGGCCTACAAACCCAACTGGCGCAGGCGACTATTCTTTAACAATCACAGCTGGCGGTGTTATAACTGTTTTACCAGCAAAGCAGCCATAAACAGGAACAGGGGCGGTTCTTATGCTTCCTTTCTAGGCTTTGAGCTAAACGAACTGAAAGGCAAGCCTCCTGCTGGATTGGCAGGAGGTGCTTTTTTGTCCGGATCTTCTTCCAGAATTTCCTAAAAGGGGTCAGTCCCCCATCACGTTATTGTTAACTTGCATGGATGTCCTCTTTTATCCCCAAGCCTGAAATAAAGATATCAACTAGCTCAGGATCGAATTGTATGCCTGCAAATCTTTTTATCTCGTGTATTGCCTCCTCCCTACTCTTTGCCTTTCTGTATGGTCTATTACTGGTCATGGCATCAAAGGCATCTGCTATGGCAAGGATTCTGCATTCTATGGGAATATCATTACCTTTAAGCCCCAGGGGATAGCCTGAACCATCCCACCTTTCATGATGCTTCAGAATTAAATCAGCTACTCCAGCCAGATCAGGAGAAACAATGGCAATTCTATAGCCTTTTTCAGGATGCTGGCGCATAATAGTCCACTCTTCATCTGTTAAAGGGCCTTTCTTAAATAGGATATTATCTGGAATTCCCACCTTCCCCAGGTCATGAACCTTGGATAAAAGGTCTAGATTGGTCATTGTATTAGAAGGTAGTTTTAATCTTCTTCCAATTTTCTTTGAATAATGGGAAAGTCTTTGAGAGTGTCCTTCTGTAATATAATCCTTTTCCGCCAGGGCTGCCAGTAAAGAATCAATAATCTGGCTTCGACTGCTTTGTTTTTGGATTAGTTTCTCATGATACATCCTTTCATCAGCCTCTTTTAAAATCTGCTCCAGGTTTTTTTGATTATTATCTGCTGTTGCAATGCCAATAGAGATATTCAAAGGCAAATCTGGTTTTCCTTTATTGTACCTGGCTATCCCGCGTCGTATTCTCTCAACTATTTTCTCGGCACTTTTTTCATCAGTTTGGGGTAGTATTGAAGCAAATTCATCTCCTCCTATACGAGCCAGAATGTCACTATCACGTAGATTTTTTCTAATCACATCTGCACATACCTTGATAAACTTATCTCCCATACCATGGCCCATTGTATCATTAATTATTTTAAGTCCATCCAAATCAAAGGAAATAATGGTAATGGGATATTCCCTGCTGTTTTGCAGCCTTTTTATTTCAGACTCAAATAAAGCCCTGTTATGCAGTCCCGTTAGCTTGTCGTGCAAGCTTAAATACTCCAGCTGCTGTTCATAGTGCTTTCGCTCGTTAATATTTCTGGCTATACCAATGAATATGAGCTCATTGTCAGCATCCTCTATTATAGAGCCGGTAATAGCAAACCACCCCCAGCTTCCATCCTTATGCTTGACCCTGTATTCAATCTCGCCCTGAAAATATTTCTGCTCAAAGGCATCTTCTACAGCCTTTGACATTGAATTAACATCATCTGGATGTATAAAATCAGTATATAATCTGTCTTTAAGCTCTGAAGCATCATAACCCTTTAGTCTTTTTACATTTGGGGAAACATAGGTGATTATTTTTTTAGAATTTAAGGTCAAGATTATGTCACTTGCATTTTCCACATAGCTTCTAAATTTAACCTCACTTTGTATGAGCGCATTTTGTGCCCTTTTAAAGTCTGTAATATCCACTGAAGACCCAACTATATATGTAACTTTGCCATCAACTGCAATTGGTGTAAGTGTGGTAAACCAGGTATTCTTACCTCCGGGCAGATCTAATGTTTCTTCATAAGTAATGGGTTCACAGGCATAGGCAGCTATTGAATAGTTTGCTGTAATAATATCACCAAGTTCAGGGCCTACCAGTTCCCTGGGGGTTTTTCCTTGTATATCCACTGGTTTTATTCCAGTTTTTAATTGGTGGGAAAGGTTATTCCTAATATAGCGAAACTCATTATTATTAACTACTTCCACCAGAAACATGGAATCCTGGGTGCCGTTAAAAACCTGCTCATATTCATAAGTGATCTTTTTAAGCCGCTCATCAGCAGCCTTCCTTTCAGTAATGTCCTGGGCCAGTCCTAGATAATGGTTGTCCGATATTTTTACAACATTTACTCTCCATTGTCTTATACTGCCATCCTTGTGCACAAAGGGCAGCTCCTCATTAGCCCGACCCTTTTGATGCAGATTTTTTAAAAAACCATGGGCTTTAGAATGGGCCTGCTCTGGAATATTTTGCATAATGTCCATTCCAACAAGCTCCTGTTCTGAATAACCAGTCATTGTAGTCGCCGCTTTATTTACCTCTAAATATTTACCTTGATCATTTACAACAAAAATGCCATCTGGAGCATTGTCAATATAGCTGCGGAACTTGGCTTCACTTTTTATTAATTGGTTTTTAACCCTGCTGATGTTTTTCAAAGAAATTGCGAGCTTATATGTAACCAAGAGCAGAATAAACACCACTACACCCAGGGTAGTGATAAAGGTAGCGTTACGAGTCTTTAATAGCTGGTCTAAATAAACCTCCTGGGTGATGTCATGTATAATGGAGTAAAGAAACTGCCCATCGCCATCTGCAAAGGGATAAGAATATACCTCAACCTGCCTTATTTCACCACTAGCCAGGCGGTGGGAGAAGGTGAAATAATTGCGTTTTTGTTCAGCAGCCTTACGCCTTTCTTCCAGTACTTCCTCAGGTGCCATGGTATTAATATCCTGAATACTCATATCCAACAATTCTTCTCGAGAATATCCATAAAAATCTACTGCTGCCTGATTTGCATCCACTATGCGCCCTGATTCTACTTCAATAATAAGCATTACCGAGCCATGTTTGGAAAATAACTCGGAAAAATCAATTGGATAGTTTTCAGAATGCACAGGCAGGGTGGTGAGTAAAAAAATTATAACAACCATGACAGCTTTATCCATTAGCTTCATAAGTATCAATCTCCTTTTTACTACCCAACTTGATAAAACAAAACTTGCCTTGCGTCAGAAGTTATATTAAATTATAATGTCCTATTGCATGCAGGACCATAGCCCTATATCAACAATAATTCGACAAATTGCTATAATTATTCGACAAATTGCTACATTATACCTTGTGCAAAGCCTGTTTTGTAAAAAATTTAAATAAAGTTAAAAATTTAATAATACAGGTTTGCAATATACAAAATAAATCGAGTAGGATAACCTGGACATTAATCCAGGTTATCTAGTACTTATAATTTATTACTTAATTGAATTCTTTCTTTTTCTTTCTTGGCCATCAGCCTATAGTGAAGGAGGTTTCTTTCCACAAAGGGCATAACACAGTATTTGATGAACTCTTCCTTTAATATCTCATCATTTAATACCTCATCATTGTCTTTTATTACAGAGACTAAATGAAGCTGTCTGTAGGCCCTGTGTATCTTCTTTGCACTTTCCAAGATTATTTGAAAGCTTTTTGTAAGAAGGAGAGCGTCAATATGCCCGTTATCAAAGAAAATCTGAATGGTATTATCCTTTTCAGGGTGCTTATTGTAGCAGACTATTTTTGAAAGCACAACGTAACCCCATGCCCCATCCTCCCTGGCTATTGGCTTCCTCATCTTAACAGGCACAAGGACTAAATCCTGGTGTAAGGGTACAGGTACTGAAATCTTTCTATCAACAAGTTTTGAATATTTTGCACGAGCCGTTTCCACATCTACTGTAAAAACCCTTGCCAGGTTTTTAACAACAGTACAAATCTTTCTGCTATCTGTAAGGACCCTGCCATCATCTAAATGGACCTGCGTCACATTGCCCCCTTCTTCATTATATACGGGGACAAGGCAGTTAATATTCTGCCATATTCCTTCAAAGGATAACCTCTCCATATATCCCACCTCCTGTGCTGAACTAATTATAAAACGAACATATGTTTGTTGTCAAGGCGTTTTTTACTTGATTTTCCATATTTATTCTCTCAACCACTGCCGGGTAGCCCATGTCTCTCAATGCTTGAGCCGTATTCAAGGCAATATTTTTGTCAAAATATGTTCCCAGCTTTATCTGCCACATCCAGGGAACATCAGGGTAAAGAGAAAGCCTCACATCATCCCAGGGAAATAGTTTTCCTGGACACTTTGTTGCCGTGCCCTTAACT
Organism: Clostridia bacterium; assembly: GCA_018333845.1. Lineage (GTDB taxonomy): Bacteria > Bacillota > DSM-16504 > Desulfitibacterales > Desulfitibacteraceae > Desulfitibacter. Next base: position 8,499 of record JAGXSK010000198.1, read on the forward strand.
TCCTTATGGAGAAGTATGCTTTCCAGACTGATGGAATGCTTAATTTGAAGTTCCTGGAGAAGGATAATAAGGCTATTGATCTGCTCCGGAAAGGGATGACGCTCCTCGAAATTTCCAATAAGGGCTACTCCAATACTTCTAAAATTCATCCTGTCGGCTATACAATGTGCTCCTGGGATATCCAGGGGCCTTCCCGTAACAATCCTGCCGTCTTTCTCTATAAGATAGTTATAGCCTATATCCCTGAAGCCTTTCCGCAGATGGTTTCTTTTTACATGCCCGGCATCTTCTTCCTCTGCACCTGTATGATGCAGCACAATAAATTCTCTATGGTACATTTTTCTCAACCACCCTTCCAAGGTCATTAATCGCAATGGTTAATTCATCAAGCTTCTTTTCTACCCTAACCAAAAGATAAATGGCCACCACCATGGGAAAGCCAAAATTTCCCACCTGGGCAAAAAACATCTCCATTTCATTCACCCCCATTATTTTTTAAATATACTCTATAAAGCAGCTTATACATTATAAACATTCATGTTTTTCATAAATATTAACTAAATATTACTTTTTGCAGTGAAATCAGTTTTCCATACTTTAGTTAACACTACCTTTTAATAACTAAATTCCATGTCATGATGATGTACATCATGGTTCAACAGATCACAAGTTATAATTTAAGGTAAAAGCATAACTGGCGGACACTGATAGTGGGTTGTAAGGGAGAAAACAGTGGGGGATAAGTCCATAAGTCTAGCTAGTGTCAGGTTTAATCAATGTGTTATAGACCTATCCCCCTGGCTGCTCCCTTACTCGGCTACTGAGAATTCAGTAACCTCTCTAGCTACAATACGGGCTCCTGCTATGGCTGCCAGGTCACCCCTGGGGGATGTGAACACATCCCCTGCCAGGATAGCTTCCATGGCTTCCTTGACCTCCACATCAGTCAAATCCTCCCTGGGATCAACTAAACCTAATGTTACCCTGGTGCCAGCTTCATTGAAAAACTGCAGCTCTAATCTTTTTATTAGCATATTTTCACCTCCTTCCTGTCTTGCTTTCATCCATCACATCCAAACCAACATTACTGGGAAATCAGGTCACTTTCAGTAACCCTTCTGATGGCAGTAACAGGATGCTGTTGAAGCTCTCCAAGCTTATTTCCAACATTGTAGACAGCTTCATCTGCTGCCTGGGGCTTTACCCTGTTAAAGCTTCTGGAGCTAATTATTGGCAAGCCCTCATCATCCATCCCTGTCTGCACCATGAGCCTTAACCCTGAACTAACTACTGAACTGATAACTGGCATTTTTTCACCTCCTCTCTGCTGAAGTTATTTACATGATAAACCCATGTGCACAAAAAGAAAAAACCCGACCTGTTGGACGGTTTCGTTGACTTGTTGTTAAGTACAAGGAAAATATAAAGCCTTGTCCAGCACATATGCTGAGGTTATTTATGAAATTTTAATGCTAATTGTAACTTAAAATTATGTGAGCCAATTCTATATTTTTGTCAGAATTAAAATGACTAAAATCATTTGTGAAGATTTTGTAGATTTTTTAACTGAAAACTAGGATATTCCAAAACTCTGTAGAAGTTTTATACAAAGTTGTTATGCAAAAAGAAATTATCAAAACATGTAAAAATTGCAAATAATATTAACTAAACTGTAAACCATAATTACATCTATAGATTAACCATGAAAGGAGAGTTGCTATGGCTCTTAATAATGAACTGGAGATTCTAAAGCAGGCCATTTTAAATGAATTAGAGGGTTATAACTTTTATCTCCTTGCAGCACAACAGACAAAGGACGCTGATGCAAGGGAAGCTTTTTCACACTTTGCCAAAGAAGAAGAAAAACACCTTAATTGGTTGAAGGAAATGTACCAATCCATGAGTGAGGATACAGAAGTCATAACTCCCCCTTCGCTAACAGACCCACCTTCCCCCCATATTTTCTCCTGGTCTAATGCAGGAACAGAAAGGGGTTCCCTGGCTGTATCTGTTTTTGGCATTGCCATAAACATGGAAAAAGCTGCTGTAGATTTCTATAAAATGGCCGCTGGAACCACTAAACTAGACGCGGCAAAAAAACTGTACTTAACCCTTGTAAAATGGGAAGAAGAGCACCTTGCAAGTTTTGAAAAGCACTATGATGAATTAAAAGAAGCGTGGTGGCAGAACCAGGGCTTTAGCCCGTCTTAAAATTTTAATATTAATCACAACTCAGGTGTCTTATCTCACCTGTTTGCATACACATCCTCAGGAGCTAATTCTGGGGATGTGCTTGCATTAGCAAGTGCCGTTAGCAAGTGCATTAGCAAGAGGGGTACCCAGGCAAGTTTACACTCAGATAACAGATTTTTTTAAAATTAAGAAGTATAAAAGAAACAATTGAGAATTTCTCATCAATTACCAATTTTGAAAGAAAACTAATAATATGAAAGGTAACAAAGGCAATGAAAAAGCAAAGGGATGCTATGCCAAAAGGTAATAATTCCATGGTTTTATATGCTATCTTCATGGTGTCTGTTCTGATCCCTTTACTAATTGTGGGCTTTTTTATAAATAAGATTTTGGACAACTATATTACCAGCAATTATTTAGAAGCAACCAACCGGGAAATCAAACAAGTTGAAAATGCCTACAACATGTTTTTTAAAAACTACATGGAAAAGGTAGCTTATTTGTCAAAAAATTATTTTGTAATGCAGGCAGATGATACCATAACTACTTACATGGATAGAAATGAAGAGGTTTTTATCACCCCATCTCAAAATGGCGGCATTGAAGAAGAAATTTACAGTGTTTTCAAAAAATTTATAGACACCCATCCTAACCTGGTTTATGTCTATATGGGAACAAAATATGGAGGTTATATACAATGCCCAGAAGGTCCCGTAATGGTTAATTATGATCCTAGGAAACGTCCTTTTTATATACAGGCACTTGATAGTGGAGATCAGGTAGTAAAAGGCCCTCCCTATGATTGGTTTGGAAACCAGCTGATTAGTCTTACAAAGCAGGTAAAAAATGAGCACGGCCAATTCGTCGGTGTGGTAGGTGTAGATATTAATCTTCGTGAATTAGCTGTAATGTTATCTGGAATTAGCATAGGAGATTCTGGTTTTGTTGTACTAACACAGGATGACGGAACAATAATTACTGACTCCCGGTATCAATACCTGGTGCTTCAAAACATAAATGATTTCTTCCATGGAATTTCATTTAATAATGGCCAGGGTGAAAAGGAAAGCTTCATAAAGATTAATATAAACAATACTGATTACCTGGTTACAAGTTACTCATCTTCAGAGCTGGGCATGAAATTTATAGCCTTTATTGAAGAAAGTGAGTTAACCAGCCTTAAAAAAGACATGGTTGCTGAAATGAGTGGTACCGTTTTAGCCACTTTTTTTGTCATTGCTATAATGCTGTACTTTGCTGTCAAGCATGTAACTGGACCAATAGTCAAGCTTTCCCAATCACTAGACAGATTATCCAGCTATGACTTTGCCTTTGAAGATGAAGAATTGCGCAAATACCAAAAAAGAAGAGATGAAATTGGTGTAATTGCCAGGGCTGTTGACAGGATGAAAACAAATATTACTGCCTTGATTCAAGACATTAACAATAGTGAAGTCAAATTCCGTGCCTTTGTATCCAATGTGCCCGGCATAGTTTACAGATGCGCCAATGATGCTGACTGGACCATGGAGTTTATCAGCAACGAAATAGAAAACATATCAGGCTATCCAAGTTCTGATTTCATT